>JBBRCW010000049.1:0-25856 GCA_038204535.1 Chitinophagales bacterium
AAAAGTGTTGAAGAGGAAGAACTGCGCAGGTTGTTTTATGTAGCGCTTACCAGGGCAGAACGTCATTTGTTTATTTCGTACAGCCGGTTTAAAAACGATGGAAAAGAATTGGAGCCATCCATGTTTATTGCAGAGATTCAAGACCAGCATCTGTTGCCGGTTGAGAAGGTGTTTATTGATGATGAAACAATGGGCGCATTTGCCGCCCTTGCTTTTAGTGATGAATTGAAACCGGAACTTGAAAAAATAGAAGAAGATTTTGTGACCCGCATACTGGATAAGTTTGTAATGAACGTGACCGCGCTGAATAACTATATTCAATGCCCGCTCAATTTTTATTTTAATAACCTTATAAAAGTGCCTTCCGGTAAATCGGAGGCTACAGAGTTTGGTTCATCAATACATTTCGCCTTGCAAAGGCTATTCGAAAAAATGCAGCAGAACAATAACCTGTTTCCTGCTAAACAAGATTTTGTCGCCGACTTTGCCTGGTATATGCAACGGCATAGGGAAAATTTTACCCGCGAACAATTTGCCCGCCGCATGGAATACGGACAGGAAGTATTAAACAAGTATTACGATAAATATATCAACACCTGGAACAAGGTAGTGGCGATTGAACGTAATATTAAAAATGTGGTGGTAAAAGGAGTGCCGTTAAAAGGCAAGCTGGATAAGCTGGAGTTTGATGGCAAAATGGTAAACGTGGTAGATTATAAAAGTGGAGACTATGATAAAGCAGTTCCGAAACTAAAGGGCCCCAGTGATAAAGATCCGGATGGCGGCAGTTACTGGCGGCAGGCGGTTTTTTATAAGATACTGGTGGATAATTATGACCAAAAAGACTGGAAGGTAATTAGCACCGAGTTCGATTTTATTGAGCCAGATAAAAAGAAGGTGTATCAAAAGGCAAGGATCGTAATTACACCCGAAGACATTGCCACTGTTACCCACCAGATAGAAGATGTTTGGCAAAAAATACAAAACCGCGATTTTTACAAAGGCTGCGGCAAACCCGAATGCCATTGGTGTAACTTTTCAAAAGATCATAACCTGGCAATAGCCTTGCACAATGCGGAAGATGAAGCAATTGAGGTAATGGAACGGGAGGAGGAAATTGGGCTGTGATTTTTGGAACACGGATGATATAAATTTTGCCGACTTTGTGTGCAACAGAAGAATATCGATAAAAATTAATCAATTCAAACGTTCTTGATGAAAGTTAGAGAAATTATCAAGTTAATAGAAGAAGATGGATGGTCTTTTAAACGGCAAAAAGGCAGCCATATGGTTTTTATTCATCCCACTAAAAAAGGGATAGTTGTTGTACCTAATCATGGATTTAATGCAGATGTTAAAAAGGGTACTGAAAATAGTATATTAAAACAGGCTGGTCTAAAGTAAAAGCAAGTTTTTATAACTTAGTAGAATTGTAAATTTATGCAAATGGAAAAGTATATTGTTGTTATAGAAAAATCTTCAACCGGTTTCTCAGCTTTTTCTCCTGACGCCCCTGGTTGTATAACTGTGGGAGAGACAGTTGAAGGCACAATTGAAAATATGCGGGAAGCTTTGGACCTCTATATTGAAGCAACTGCAGAAGCCGGAAGCGAACTACCCAAAGGAAAGGGAATAGAATACCACATTAACAACGGCCTGTTAAAAGACGGAGAAATTGCTGACGAATATTTTCTTACACAGGTAGAAATAGAATTACCAGAATGGCCTAATTATTCAGTGTTATTTTTGTTTTGTTCTATAACATCCTTCAAAATTTCTTACTATCCCAAACATTACCATATACACCGACGGCAGTTGCAATACCCAGTTAAAAATTGGCGCATGGGCAGCCATTATTCTGGTGGGTGATAAAAAGAAAGTATTAACTGGAACGGCTGCAGAAACCACACATAAGCGAATGGAATTAATCGCTGTAATTGAAGCACAGAATTATGTTGAAATCCACCACCCCGCTGCTAAAAATATCTGCCTGGTCAGCGACAGCCAATACGTAATTGGATTGCCAGCCCGGGAACAAAAATCAAAAGCAGAAAACTTTACAACGAGGACGGGCAAACCCGTACAAAATGCAACTCACGATTACCATTACAACAAAGCGCCGGATACTACATAACACAGTCCATCCGTCCCGGATGATGAATATTGATGAACATCATGTTGAAAAGTTGGATAATAAATTTTTTGTTAGGCAGGTGGGCAGTAGTTAAATTTGACAAATTGTGTCAAAACATAATAGAACAAAATGGACAGCTTTGGCGAAACAATACGGAAATTAAGAGAGGATAATGAATTGCCCCTGCGCACAGTTGCTGCTTTTCTCGACATTGACCAGGCAATACTCAGCAAAATTGAAAGAGGGCAACGCAAACCTGCAAGAGAATTAGTATTGAAACTAGCTGCGTTTTTTAAGGTAAAAGAAAATGATTTGCTGGTTGCCTGGCTATCTGATAAAGTAGTGTATGAATTGGAGAATGAGGAAGTTGCGCTTCAGGCATTGCAAATGGCTGAACAAAAAGTAGCATACGTCTCTTTTAAAAAAATTGACAGAAAAGAGACCTTAAAACAAATAAAAAGCGGGATTAAGAAATTTCCCTTTATTGAAAAAGCATGGATATATGGCTCCTTTGCCCGTGAGGAGGATGGCCCAAAAAGCGATGTGGATATTGCTTTACAAACTGATGACACATTTACTTATTTTGATTTGGCGGAGGTGCAGCACCAATTAGAAAACAGCATAAAAAGAAAAGTGGATGTGGGTTTTATTGATTCCTTTAAGCCTTATATATTGGAGCATGTAAAACCCGATTTAAAACTCATTTATGAAAAGAGCGGCAATAAGATTGAAAAAATCAAAGAAAAAAATAGCGAAGTCCAACTGGCAAATAAAATAAACAAAAAAGCAAATGAAAGATAGCCATGTTGAAAGTCAGCAACGGCTAAAGCACATTGAGCAGGCAATTGCAGACATCGAAAAATTTGTAACCGGCGAAAGCCTGGAAACCTTTTGCGAAAAAGATATGCTGCATGATGCAGTAATGATGCAATTTATTATTATTGGTGAAGATAAATATGATTATCCATGGTATAAAGTAAAATCGTTCAGGAATATGATTGCCCACGAATATTTTAATATAAAACTTCCTGCCGTTTGGCAGATAATTGAAAACGATTTACTACGACTGAAAGAGGTGGTACAAGCAATTCTTAGTAAAGAATTCTAACGATGCCAACGAGCATTGAAACCATATGCCATGAAAAATTTAAATGTTAGGTTTTCCAATGGACAATAAATTCCCCTCTGACATTAAAGCCATTATAAGTATATACACCGATGGCAGTTGCCACACCCAGTTAAAAATAGGCGCCTGGGCAGCCATCATTCTGGTGGGTGATGAAAAAAATATATTAACCGGTAAGGCTGCAGAAACCACGCATCAGCGAATGGAATTAACTGCAGTAATTGAAGCACTGAATTATGTTGAAATCAACCACCCTGCTGCTAAAAATATTCGTCTTGTCAGCGACAGTCAATATGTGATAGGATTGCCAGCAAGGGAACAAAAATTAGCAGCTTCAAGCTTTACAACCAGGCAAGGCAATCCAGTGCAGAATGCAGATCTTGTAAAACAACTGTTTGCTGTTTTACGGCATATGGATGTTCGCTTCGAAAAAATTAGGGCCCACCAAAAAATTACCGGCAAAGACGACTATAATATTGAGGCAGATAAACTCAGCCGCAGCCTTGTGAGAGCCGAAGCCACCAAATACTAAGGGGCTGATGCTGTTCGGACGGGGTTCAAAACAGTCGAACATCAAACGTGAAATTGGACTTTGTGCCCCTTCGCGCCTTTGTGCCTTTGTGGTTCAAAAAGATTAATCCAAAACCTTAAGCCCTCTTCCTCCCCTACTTCGCCACTTCTATCTTTACCTTTTTATTTTTGATCTTTTCATTTTTTATCATCTGCAGCATTTGGCCCATGTGATGTTTCCGTACCGCTACAAACGAGAAAAAATCTTTCACTTCAATCAGCCCGATATCTTCTTTTTTTAACTGTCCCTTATTGGTTAGGAAACCCACTATATCAATTTTATTTACTTTATCTTTTTTGCCTGCGGCGATGAACAGCGTTGACCACTTTGGCTTTTCGGGCAGCACTGCCTCCTCAGGCAATTCAATTTTAGTGACCGGCGTTTGTATATAACCCGGCATTTTTTCCTCCTCCGACAAAATCAAAACTGCTGTACCGCTGGCATCCATTCTTGCTGTTCTTCCATTACGGTGCGTAAAGGCATCTTCGGTATGTGGTAAATGATAATGTACAATGTACCGAATGTTCGGAATATCCAGACCGCGGCTTGCCAGGTCGGTGGTTACTAAAACATTCACCGTTCCGTTTCTAAACTTACACAACGCACTGTCGCGTTGCTGCTGCTCCATTGCCCCATGATAAAACTCATTTATAATGCCCTTTTGAGAAAGAAGCTCACTGGTACGTTCTACCGCTTCGCGGTGGTTACAAAACACAATGGTGGAACGGTTGCCCAAATAACAGATCAGTTTAAAAAGCGTATCACTTTTGTCTTTATCTTCAGAAAATACGGTTTGGATGGCCAGCGATTCATCGGTCGCCTCACTATCGATAAAGCTTAATCTTACCGGCTCCTTCAAACCAATAAAGGCCGGTATATCTGCCGCGTCGGTTGCCGAAGTCAGCATCTTCTTTTTTAAGTTAGTAAGCGAACCAATGATGAAAGACATCTCCTCTTCAAATCCCAGTTCAAGCGATTTATCAAATTCATCCAACACCAGCCACTCAATAGAGGCCAGGGTGATATTGCCCCTTCTAATATGATCAGCCAGCCGGCCGGGTGTACCAACGATCAACGCCGGTGGTTCAATCAAATTGTTTTCTTCGGTTTCTCTAAGATGGCCGCCATAACAGCAGGTGATCTTAAACCCGGTTCCCATTTGCTTAAAAACCTTTTCTATTTGCAACGCCAGCTCGCGGCTGGGAACAATAATGATGGCCTGTGTTTCTTTAATATCCTTTTTTAACGAGTGAATTAGCGGCAACAAAAATGCAAGCGTTTTACCCGACCCTGTAGCCGACAATAACACCAGTTCGTCGTTTTGCTGCATGGTCTCAACCGATGCATTTTGCATGGGGTTTAGCGCATCGATGCGCAAATTTTGTAATACCTGTTCTGTAGTGTTCGTTTGTTGCATAACGGCAAAAGTACAACGATTACGCTCCAAACCCCTAAAGACGAATTTAACAGGCTTCTGTATTTGGTATTCCCGGCTACTACTTAACATGAACTATCCGGAATAACGGGTTATTGTAATTTCCCCAAAAACTTTTCTGAAGATCTAAATTATCAGATGCCGTGGCCGACAACTATCTCTATTAATATTTGTTACTTCTTAAAGAAACCGATCACATGAAAAATATAGTTGTAGTTGGCGGAACCAAAGGAATAGGAAAACAAATTGTACACTTGTTATCAGAATCTAACAAGTATGTAGTAGCCCGACATGCTAATGAGCAGGAGAATGATAGCGCCATTACATTTATACAGGCCGATGTAACGCAGCCCGCTTTTGATCTTTCGGGTTTACCTGAGGTAATTGACGGCGTAGCTTATTGCCCTGGTAGTATTAACCTGAAGCCGTTTCACCGGCTTACAGAAGCCGATTTTTTAAGTGACTGGCAGGTAAATTTTATGGGAGCGGTTAAGGTGATACAGCAATTGCTGCCAGCTTTAAAAAAGGCCGAAAAGCCTTCTATCGTTTTGTTCAGTACGGTGGCGGTAGGTATAGGAATGCCGTTTCATGCCAGTATAGCTTCGGCAAAAGCGGCTGTTGAAGGATTGACCCGTTCGCTTGCGGCAGAGCTGGCACCAAAGGTGAGAGTCAATTGTATAGCGCCTTCGCTGGTGCAAACATCGCTATCTGAAAAACTGGTAAATACACCAGAAAAAATTGAAGCCGGCGGAAAGCGTCATCCTTTGCAACGAATTGGAGAACCCGCAGACATAGCTGAAATGGCTGCTTTTCTTTTATCGGACAAATCCGGATGGATGACAGGCCAGGTTTTGCATGTTGACGGTGGAATGTCTGCCTTAAAAATATAAGATGAAAATATTATTAACCGGTGCTACCGGCTATATTGCCCAGCGATTGCTACCTGTTTTGTTGCAGGACGGCCACGAAGTGGTGTGTTGCGTAAGAGATAAAAACCGTTATTCCTTAGAAAAGTACGCGGGTCAAAAAGTGTCGGTAATTGAAGCTAATTTTTTAGACAGGTCCTCGCTGCAAGTCATTCCCAACGATATTAATGCGGCCTACTACCTGATACACAGCATGAGCACCAGCGGCCAGGATTTTGAAACACTGGAGCAAACCTCGGCAGAAAATTTTAAAGCGGCAATAGAAGAAACGGAGGCCAGGCAGGTTATATATTTAAGTGGTATTGTCAACAACGATCAGCTTTCAAAGCACCTTATTTCGCGTAAAAATGTGGAGAATATACTGGCAAGTGGCACTTTTGCTTTAACAACTTTACGGGCGGGTATTATTGTGGGATCAGGCAGTGCATCGTTCGAAATAATCCGCGACCTGGTAGAAAAGCTGCCCATAATGATCGCTCCTAAATGGCTGCACACCGTATCGCAGCCAATAGCCATTCGCAATGTGATAGAATTTTTAAAAGGCGTTTTGCTTAAGAGCGAGGTCTATAACCAGAGTTATGATATCGGAGGTCACGAATTGCTTACCTATAAAGAAATGCTGTTACGTTTTGCCAGCGTGAGGGGGTTGAAAAGAAAGATTATTGTAGTACCGGTAATGACACCCAAGCTGTCGAGTTACTGGTTGTATTTTGTAACGGCCACTTCGTACACCCTTGCCAAAAACCTGGTGGATAGTATGAAGGTGGAGATCATTTGCAAGGAGAATAAATTAAGCGAGCTGTTAAATATAGAACTGATAGGATTCGATAAAGCCATTGAACTGGCATTTGATAAAATAGAACAAAACCAGGTGGTCAGCAGCTGGAAAGACGCCCTTACCAGCAAAACATTGTATCATGGTATTTCTAAACATATTGAGATACCCACCAATGGTTGTTTTAAAGATCACAGGTGCTTACACCTTAAAAATCCCGCCAGCGCCCTCAATAAAATTTGGGCGATAGGCGGCCAAAACGGTTGGTATTATGGTAACTGGATGTGGTCGTTTAGAGGTATGCTCGATAAATTTGCTGGCGGCGTGGGATTAAGGCGGGGCCGCAAAAGCATGAACGAACTTTCCAATGGCGATCCGCTTGATTTTTGGCGGGTACTGTTGGCCGACAAAAAAGACAGGCGTTTGCTGTTATACGCCGAAATGAAACTGCCCGGCGAGGCATGGCTTGAGTTTAAGATTGATGATAAAGACGATTTGCACCAAACGGCTACTTTTCGTCCGCTGGGCCTCTGGGGCCGTTTGTACTGGTATTCGGTGCTGCCATTTCACGGGTTTATTTTTAAAGGGATGATCAGGAATATAGCAGCGGGGTAAGGTGGAAGGCAGGAGGGAGAAGGCAGAAGGCAGAAGGCGGGAGACAAAAGGCAGAAGGCAGAAGGTGGAAGGTGGAAGGCAGGAGGCGGATGGCAAAAGGCGAGAGGTGGAAGGCAGGAGGCGGATGGCAAAAGGCGAAAGGCAAAAGGCGGGAGGGAGAAGGCGGAAGGCGGAAGGCAAAAGGCAGAAGGTGGAAGGCGGATGGTAAAAGGCGGGAGGCAAAAGGCGGAAGGTGGAAGGCGGAAGGCAGGAGGGAGAAGGTGGAAGGCGGATTGGCAGAAGGCGGGAGGCAGAAGGCGGAAGGCAGAAGGCGTGAGGCAGAAGGGAGAAGGCAGAAGGCAGAAGGCGGATGGCAAAAGGCGGAAGGCAGAAGGCGGAAGGCAGGAGGCAGAAGGCGGGAGGCGGATGGCAAAAGGCGGGAGGCAAAAGGCGGGAGGCAAAAGGCAGGAGGGAGAAGGCAGAAGGCGGAAGGCGGAAGGCGTGAGGCAGAAGGGAGAAGGCGGATGGCAAAAGGCGGGAGGCAGAAGGTGGAAGGAGGGAGACAAAAGGCAAAAGGCAGAAAACGGAAGATGGGAGGCAGAAGGCAATGACATGGGCAATAGGCAAAGGGCAATGGGGCAATGGGCAAATTGTAGAGATGTAATTGCGGTGGTTGAGCGTAGCCGAAACCAAAGCAGAAGGTATAAGGTGTATGGAGGTAGGTACAATTATGGCAGTAGAGCGTAGCCGAAACGGGCCAGAAGTTTTTGACTCCGGCTTTTGTTCACTGGGGTGCTTTTGTTGCGTCGCAGTCCGTTCATCTGTATCGCTTTGAGGAACAGTTTTATAATCCCCGTGCGTCCTTTTAGCTGAATTCGTTTAGTAAGGCTTTAGTGAAAAGGCATATGGAGGAAGATATAATTATTGCGGTTGAGTGTAGCTAAAACCGTTCAGAAGGTTTTAGGCGGAGAGTAAAAGGCTTAAAGAGGTGGGTATACTTATGGCTGTTGAGCGTATCCATACCGTATAGAAAGCATAAGACACGGTCACTGATGAGGATGTGGAGACAATAGGCGGAAAATATTTGAAACTAAAATTTAAAGGCCTTAAAGGCTGAAATACGAATAGCCGTGGGTGAAGCCCACGGAAAAAAAGGCAAGTGATTTTAAGCCCTGAAGGGGCGTCATAATAGCGGAAGATGCGTTGTAGGCTTGGGGTGGAAAGTTTAATTACGCCGGTTGAGCGTAGCCGAAAACAG
Organism: Chitinophagales bacterium; assembly: GCA_038204535.1. Classification (GTDB taxonomy): domain Bacteria; phylum Bacteroidota; class Bacteroidia; order Chitinophagales; family Chitinophagaceae; genus Segetibacter. The sequence goes on from JBBRCW010000049.1 coordinate 8,820, forward strand.
TGCCCTACCCATCACTTTTCCAATATCTCTTTCAACCTGTTTAGCCCGATTTGAAAATCATCGCCGATCATTTTTTCAAAATTCATAAAAAGCATCATCAGGTTCATGGGATATGCCATATGCCCGGTAAAACCCCATTTAACTACAGTTTGATTATCCGAAGCCGGTTCGGTAGTCATATACGCATCTGAGGTAGACTCAAATGGCCCCATAAATCGAAGCTCATAGTCAATTCTGTCACCGTCGGTAATTTTCTTTATTTCCTGTTCGCCGGTGCCTACATCATCTTTTTCGCTTTTCCAGGCCGAAACAAAGCCGGCGGTGCCATCGGTGCCGCGGTAGGTCTTCTCCATTTCAGGATCCATTGTCGCCCATTTGCTATAGTTGTCCTGGTTTTTAAGATACTTGATATAATTAAAAACATCTTGCTCCGGCCTGGCAATGGTAATCTGGCGTTCTACTGAATAATCCTTTTTTGTAAACAGGGCTACAATTAAGGGAATGGCAATAATGATTGCCAGAGCAATTAAAATTTTCTTTACAATTTTCATGGCGGGGGTTGATTAGGTTTATAAGAATAAAAGTAGAGAAATAAATGACATTATGCATGCGGTGGTCTGAGCCACAAAGACACAAAGTAAGCTGCCGCAAATACGCGAAGGCGCAAAGAAACGCGAAGGTTTATTTCAGGGTTGGCGATTTTCGTTTGAATGATTTGAACCACAAAGGCAAAAGGTGGGACGAGAACGTTAGGAACATTAAGCTATTTTAGACATGCCGCGGTAAATAGCCCGCCGTTCAAAACGCCAGAAGAGGATTTAAAGCAGGACGAGTACATTAGAATGCATTTTACAAATAGTTCTTAATAAGGTCTTTGATTTCTTTGTCGGTAAGGTTATCAACTTCGCCTTTGCTGTAAATAGAAAAAAGCAAAATGGTCGTTAGGGTAACTTTTACAAATGATAGAACCCTTGCGCCACCTGACTTTCCTTTATTTTTTGATGCAACGGCCAAACGAATTTTATAAATATCGTTACCTAGTGGAGTGCCGGAAGTTGGGTTTTCTTCCAGCTCCGCAAAAAGCTCAGCTAGTTCATTTTTTAGAGAAGGGTACTTTTTAATCAGCCTTTTGGCTTCTTTCTTAAAATTCGGGGAGAGTTCTATATTATAACTCATTCAAAAAATCTTTGGCAGGTGTGGTTTTTAATTTGCCTTTTTTGAATTGGCCAACTTCTGCCAAACCAACCTTAATATTATCCAATGTATATTTTTTGGCTGCTTCAGCGTCTGTTTCTATTTTTTTAACGTAATGCAGGTTTTTGGCCAGTTCAATAAAATGATTGTATTCTTCATCGGTGGTATATACAGTAACGTGCCTCATACTATTTCTTAATTTGAAATTCTGATTTAAAGGATGACATAAATGATTGTTTGCCAATAGAAAGGTTGTTTTGATGTTTTTGTCTCTCAATCATTATCGCAAATTTACTTAAAATAAATAAAGCCGGACTTTCAGGCTGCCACAAAGAAGCGATAAAGCAATATGACAATATTCAATTGATTTGAACCACAGAGTCACTGAGACAGGGAGAAACACGGATGTTTGAATCAAGCGCAAATATGCAGAAGGTGTCTTTGAGAAACTTTGTGTCCTTTGTGCCTTGGTGGTTCACATTACATTCTCTATTCAGATATTTTCATTACAGTTTCACCATGGTTGAATCCTATAATTTTGATAGATGCTCCACCCCACCTTCTCCCCCTTTCCCACCATAGAAACCGACCGGCTACTGCTTAGAAGCCTTCATGCAGACGACGCGGCGGAAATGTTTCTGCTTCGCAACAATGAAGATGTGATGAAATATATTGAAATAGCACGCCCGAAAACAGTAGAGGAAACCGGGGAAGTGATAGATAAAATTATGGAGGAGGTTGAAAATGGGAATGCAATCAACTGGGCTATAACTCAAAAAGGAAACGATCAATTGATAGGATCGATTTCTTACCACAGAATATACAAAGAACATTACCGCGCCGAAATTGGCTACCTGCTGCACCCCGGTTTCTGGAAAAAAGGATTGACATTGGAAGCCATAAAGGCCGTGGTGCATTTTGGGTTCGAAAAAATGGGACTGCATAGCATAGAAGCCAATATCAATCCGGATAATAATGCCTCCCGGCAGTTACTAATAAAAGCCGGTTTTATTCGCGAAGCTTATTTTAAAGAGAACTATTATTTTAATGGACAGTTTCTCGACAGCGAGATCTATTCGCTGATAAACACCATCGCTGCAAAACAGCATATCGAAAATGAAGCCGGATAAGTTTGTCAACTTAAACTGGTAGAAACGTATTCGTTGTGTTCTTTGTTTTTCCGTTGAGACCCTCGGTTCATTTGTGACCAAAATACAACCTCTAAGAATACTACTAATTTTCGCTTCCGAAAATAAGCCTTTCAAGGGGCAAAAGAAGTGATAACTTGTTGACAGTTTATAAAGCCTTTGCGACTAAATATCCTTTACATAAAGTAAGCCCCGGATTTAGTTGGGGCAGTGCAGTTAAATTGTTTCTGCATCTTTAATTATTGTATCCCAGGTGCAGCGCACCGAAAATATTTGTAGAACCTTATCAGCGCATGTCTCATAAGGTGCAGCGCACCGCAATATTTACATAAAATTACACCGGGCAAATTGCAAGTCGATATTTCGGTGCGATGCACCTTAGATAGTACTGCAATTTTATAGGCTACAAATATTTGGGTGCTCTGCACCAAAAAGAAAATTCGATTGTCAATTTTTGCCTTAGCTGACCTTATTAAAATTCATTATTGAAGAAGGCGGAAGCGCAATTGAAAATAAGCTTGTAGGATAGCGAGGATATTTGCAGGTGGTTTTTCTAAGGTTTATTCAAATAAAAAATTTGCTTTTCGAAACGTGGAGAAAGTGGAAACTTGCTGTCAGTTTTTTGCGTCATAGCGCTTAAGTACTCAAAGAAGTATGTATAATTATTCCGCTTACCATTTTTGAACGGCTTCTGAGAACGCGCAAAATATTTTTAAAAAAAATGTAACCCGCGCCAGTAACGCGGGTTATGTTTTTTACACAGTAGTTCCGCTACCCATTGCAGGAAATGTACCATTATGGGAAGGTATAACCCCAAAAAGGTAAATGAATGACCTTATCAATGAAACCTGCTATGTCTAAACAATTATCCGTTTACTGCCCCGTTTAAATAACAATCCCCAGATATCCAATGGGGCCAATATCCAAATATCCTGTTTTTAACCATCCAATGTCCTACAAATGAAAAGCCTCACAATGGCTACGTGCGCTGCATTATTATTATGCAGCGCATGTACCAAAGTAAAAATCAATTCTCCGGATTCTGGAAATCCGAAGGTTTCTGAAACCATCTCTGTAAAAGGAGCTGAAAATTTAGGCAAACCTTTAAAAGGTACCAACGTATCCTGGCTCATAGACCCGCTTTACCCAAACATAAAACCACTTATAACTTATGCACCCAACAGCACCAGCGGTTATGTTGCTGTAATGATAGATAATGGGGTGTTGAATGGTGCAACGCCCACCGGTCCCATTCGTTTTGTTGCGGTTAACATCCAAACAAAAACCACCAATATTATTCAGGTTAAAACACCAGCAGGAGCATTAATTGAAACACCGCTTGGCCGTATTACCCGTTATGTTTGGGGAATGAATAAGAAATTATATGTTTCGACCGAGGCAGGTTATGGCGGCGGCGGACACCTGGTTGAATACGACCCCAATACGCAAACGGCGGTGGATCTTGGACGACCCTTTAATGTAAACGGAAAAAACCTTGAAATATACATGCTCAATACCGGTAACGACGGCGCTTTGTATGGTGGTTCGTTTGGCGATGATGGCGATGTGTACACCTTTCGATACAATTACGATAAGACTTTTTACGTAGATAAGACACCCGTTAATACCGACTCTAAATATGTAGCTTATATTACCGGCGATGAAAAATACACCTATGCGACCGTTGGCCAGGATAATTGGAAAATGTACGCTATCAACCGCTCGACCGGTGTAAAAACACTGATGATGAAATTTGCTTCGCCTAACGACCGGATTGAACTGTTTTCGCATACCGATGGCTGCTTTGCCAAACGTGGCGCTACCCATTACCGTTTAAATGGTGTAACCATGACGGCAATGGACAACCGTCCGCTGACAGAACGGGTTGTTTATTCGCCCTACGATGTTACAAAAAATATTCTGCCCGAACTGGTGTGGAGCGGCAACGAAAAAAAGTTATACTATAAATTTGGCGGTCAGCAAGGAAGCATTGCGGTGAATGATGTGATAGACGATATCTATCCCACTTCTGCCATGATAAACGTAAATAATTCGTTGTTCATTAGTGCATCTAAAGTACCTGAACTGGTAAGTTATAATCGAAACAGCGGCTTTAAATATTTGGGGAATTATGCGATAACCGCCCATTCAATGATGGTGGAAAACGAAGGTACAAACCCTACACTTTTTATGGGCGGGTATCCAAAGGGGGCTGTTATGAAGTACCAGGTAGATCAGACCTGGACGGTCAACAACATGGTGCCGGGTTATTCCGCTCCCGATATATCGGCTTCGCAGTCAAATCCGCAAAAAATTGCCCAGTTTCAGGATCCTGATGATGCGGGTGTTAGAGGATCCATGTATTTGTCGGGCATGTTCTATACAAAGAATGGCTACCTGGTAGCAGGTGGCAACAACGACCGGTTAACGGTAACTACCAACAGAGAGCTAAGTGTTGGCAGCTTAAAGAATGGCGTAAAACGCAACGTTTACCTCAATGAGTTTCAAAATTATCAATATTCAGGTATGTGCCTTTCTAAAGACTCAATGCAGGTATATGTAGCTGCCCAGTCAATGTCGGGTTCAAACGGAAAGATCTATGTGTACAATCCCGCCACCAATAGCATTACGGGCAGCATGGATTTTCCTTTAGGGGCCTGCCCCGGTTCAATATCCTTATATGGCAATAATATAATCGTGGGTATCTGCAGCGGAAGCGTTTATCTGTATGATATCAGTAAAAGGGCCATTATATTTAAACACGATATGGGGTACAGTCAGTATATCTATTCATTGGTTAGCGCACCCGATGGTTCTGTGTGGATTAATCTAACTGGCAGCGATATTTTTAGCACCCGCATTGTAAAACTTGTTATAAAGAATGAAGCAAATAATGTTACCGCGGAGGTATCGCTGATAGCAAATTTGTACGATGCCGATAAAGATGAAAATACAAAACCCAATAATATGGTATTTGTAAAAACTACTCCGGGTAATTACGATCTGTATATATCGGGATTGAAATCTTTATACCGGGTGAATGGCTGTTGTACTAATAGTTAAGGACACCATTTTTAAACAATGTAAACAAGTTTTTATTAGCTTCATTTTAAACTAAACAAAAGTGAAGCTGCATATTGAAAGTAAACTGCCCGATGTAGGCACTACCATTTTTACGGTAATGAGTCAATTGGCCAGTCAGCACAGCGCTGTAAACCTGGGGCAGGGATTTCCTGATTATGAAATGAGCCCCGACCTTACAGAATTGGTGGCAAAGGCGATGAGGGATGGCCATAACCAATATGCCCATATGGCCGGTTTACCAGCCTTACGGCAGCAATTGGCCGAAAAGATCTTTTACTTATACGGAAATGCGGTAAACCCCGAAACGGCGATAACTATAACACCCGGCGGAACATATGCGATTTATACAGCGCTGACCTCCATTTTGCAAAAAGGCGATGAGGTTATTGTTTTTGAACCGGCTTACGACAGTTATTTGCCCAATATTATTTTAAATGGGGCGGTGCCTGTAATAATACCGTTGCAGTTTCCTGATTACAGTATTCCCTGGCACGAGGTGCGGATGAAGGTGAATAAAAAGACAAGGGCGATCATCATCAACTCGCCGCACAACCCTACGGGCAGTGTGTTGCGGCAAAACGATATTGATGAATTAAGTGGATTAGTTGCTGGCACGAATATTTTTATCATCAGCGATGAAGTTTATGAGCACCTGATTTTCGACGACTTGCCGCATTTGAGTATGCTCAGGTATCCTGATTTGCTGCAGCGGAGTTTTGTATGTTTTTCGTTTGGCAAAACATACCATTGCACAGGCTGGAAACTGGGCTTTTGCGTAGCAGCGCCCATGTGGATGAGAGAATTTAGAAAGGTACACCAGTTTAATTGTTTTAGCTGTTTTAGTCCGGCGCAGGTTGCGATCGCCGAATATTTGAAAGACAAAGAGGCCTATTTAAGCCTTGGCAAAACAATGCAGCAAAAAAGAGATTATATGGCAGGTTTAATGAAACAAACCGCTTTTAAGGCTTTACCATCGCACGGAAGTTATTTTCAGTGTTACGATTATTCGGCATACAGCAATTTGGGTGATAAAGATTTTGCGATGAAGTTAATTAGAAAATGCGGTGTTGTTACCATTCCCGTATCGGCATTTTATAAAAATGGAAAAGACGACAAAGTAATTCGTATTTGTTTTGCGAAAAAGGAAGAAACATTAAAATCGGCAGTAGATAAATTTTTGGATCTGGATGTAGGAATGGTTGATTAATGGTTAGGGATAGCCAAAAGGATGATGGATAAGCAAAAACCAGTAGCATTAATTTGTTACTGGTTTTACTTTTTTAGGGGTTTGGCGGGCTCTCTGTAGGTCTCCCGTTTTGGCTCATTGGGGGGACAAGTTGGGACTATGGAGACGAATAAAATGCCCGATCCCCGAACTGTGGGAAAATGTATCTGGTATCGGAAAAGCCCAGCTCTCCGTATGTCTGTGACTACGGAGGTGGAATTAAGTCCAGATTGCATCTGGTATTTGAAAAACTGCCCTCATGGCCTCCGAAGCCGTCATCCAAAGCCGTCATCCAAAGCCGTCATCCAAAGCCGGCTCTCCGTATGTCTGTGACTACGGAGGTGGAATAAAACCCAGATTGCATCTGGTATTTGGAAAACTAAATCTCGATACCGCTCCAAAGTCGTAGACAGGTTTACTGATCAAAACTCCCCCTTCGGGGGATTTAGGGGGCCAGGGGGCCACCATTTATCCTCCCTAATCACCATTTATATAGTTTCCAAAAAAACCGGATAAAACCTTTTTACCATCAAACCCGCTGCTGTATTTGGTTTCGGGCTTCACTTAATATCGTTATTAACCCACTACTAAAAATAAATTGGTACTTTGTATTGCATAGTATTAAATTTTTCCCCATCTTTGTGTTGTGATGAAATTGAAATAGGAAATAAGAAGTTCAAAGAAAGGGTTTAAATGACTGGTTTTTTATAAATTCTAAATTGATCGATCCATAATAAAAAAACAAAAAAGGGGAAAAGGTAACGACTGCTTCCCTGGTAAAATTTCTACAATGAACATAGATAACACACAAAGCCAGATGCGGAAGGGGGTGCTGGAGTTTTGTATTTTATCCATCATTCGCCAGGGCGAAGTTTACCCCAGCGATATAGTGGAAAAAATGAAGGCTGCCAACCTGCATATTTTGGAGGGTACGCTTTACCCTTTGCTGACCAGACTGAAAAACGCCGATTTTTTAACCTACCGCTGGGTAGAGAGCAATAGCGGCCCACCCCGTAAATATTTTTTGATGACCGAAAAAGGACTTTCATTTTATCAGGAACTGGAAGCTACCTGGAACGAGCTGGCCAATGCGGTAAATACCTTAACAGCAAGGGAAGAGCTGCAAATTGATACAACCTCAACCAACTTTAACCAATAAAGTATAATCGACAATGAAAAAGGTAATAAATATAAACTTCCAGGGCAGGGTTATTCCGATTGAGGAAACTGCTTATGATTCGCTGAAACAATATGTAGAAAGCCTGCGGTTGTTTTTTGCGAACGAAGAAGGTAAAGATGAAATTATAAATGATATAGAAGGCAGAATTGCCGAGCTTTTTGGCGAAACCCTTAAAAAAGGCAGCACCTGCATAACCGACGAAGATGTTAATGTGGTGATCAACAGCATGGGCCGTCCGCAGGATTTTGAGACCGAAGAAGGGAACCTTAAAGCGCAATTGGAAAACGAAAGCCAATCATCGCGAAAAGAAAAAGGATACGACAGTTATACAACAGGAAACAAGCGGTTATACCGCGATGAAAACCACAAAATTTTAGGCGGCGTTTGCAGTGGACTGGCCAATTATTTTGGTATCGATCCGGTGATTACACGTATCCTGTTTATATTGTTTTTTGGCGTCACCTTTATAGCCTATCTTATTTTATGGGTTGCTGTCCCCAGCAGTTCATCGGTGGTAATTGGTTCGCAGCGTAAAAGATTGTTTCGCGACCCCGATTCAAAAATGATTGCCGGTGTGTGCAGTGGCCTGGCCCAGTACTTTTCGGTTCAGGTTTGGGTACCGCGAATTCTTTTCTTAATACCTTTTATTTCGTTTGTATTCAGGTGGGGTAACTGGGGATTTTGGGATTTTCCGCATTTCTTAAGCTTTTCGTTCAGTCCCGGCTCCATAGTCATTTATATAATACTTTGGCTGGTTATCCCCGAAGCAAAAAGCACCGCCGACAAGCTTGAAATGAAAGGCGAAAAGGTGGATCTGAATAATATAAAAAGTACCATTCAAGGCGATCTTGAAGGGTTTAAAGACCGCGCTCAAACCTTTGGAAACGAATTAAAAGAAAGGGCACAAGTGGTGGGCGAAAATATAAGCAATGCCGGTAAGCGTGCAGGCAGCGAAGCCGCAGCGGTTAGTAAAAGAACAGGCAGCGGTATAGGTTATGCCTTGGGAATAATTATTAAAGCTTTTGTTTACTTTATAGTTGGCAGTATTCTCTTTGCATTGGTGGTGGGCCTTTTTGCTATTGGTGTGGTGTTTACCGGATTTTTACCTGCTTATTCTTATGTGTTAGACGATGGAATTCAGAAAATGCTTTCGTGGGGAACACTCATCTTTTTTATATGGGTGCCGGTTATTGCCATTGTAACGTGGATCATTAGAAGAATTGCCGGAAAAAAGGGCAGCAGCGGTATTATCCGTCTTACATTTCTTGCTTTTTGGATCATCGGTATTATCTGTTTTGTAAACCTGCTGGTTTCGGTAGGCAACGATTTCAGGTATAGAAATTATCCCGAAGAACGACGTGTTTCAATCGCCAATCCAAATGTTAACCGGCTAGAGATAAGATCGCTGACTATGGGACGTTACTATAATGATTCGTGGTTAAATTTTGAACCATTTAATTCATATGGCGGCGATGATACCGTATTTGTTAAAAACGTGCGGTTACGCATTGTTAAAGCGTCTTCCGATAGCTTTCAGGTTTACCTGGTAAAGCTGTCTAATGGGGATAGTAAATCGCAGGCAGGCAACCTTGCCTCTAAAATAAATTTTAATGTACAGCAAAGGGATTCTATTCTAATGCTTGATAGAGGAATAGCTATTACAAAAGATGATAAATTTAGAAACCAGCAAGTGATTGTTACTGTAGCTGTGCCGGTGGGTAAGAGAATTTTTGTAAATGACAATATAGGCTGGGGCGATAATGTACACATAAACATGGGCCGCGATAATAATTACTGGGATTGGGAGAACAGTATAGAGACGGAATCATTAAAATGGAAACACAATGTAGAATATGTAATGACCTCGACCGGCCTGGAAAGAGTTGACAAAAGTTTGGAAAAGGATGAGGAGCATTTCGACAATGATAACAATGTAATGGAAGAATTTAAAAAGAGTAAGGAAGAATTAAAAAGAGATATTGAAAGGCAGCAAAGGGAGCTGGAAGAAAAAAAGAAGGAGCTTGAAAAAGCAGGCGACAGCACCTACCGGTATAAGCAGGCGGTAGTTTACAAGCTTCCCGCTGAGGCAGTTGAAAAGTCAAATCCGCCATCAATTAAAACAAACGAATTAATGATCAATCCTATGACCTGGCCGTTAATGCGGTACAGCAATTAAAGATGGTTGAAGTTGGGAGAAAAGGGCCCGGCCGCAAGTATTGGGTTGAGCCCTTCCCTCTTCTTTTAAATTAAAAATCCGGCTCATCTGCGCTGGGACCATAAGTACCAGGTATAGCTATATTCAACATGCGTAGAAAAACGCCCAATTGTGCACGGTGATGAATGGTTTGACTGATTGAATGACGGATCACTTCATATTTCGTCATCACCATAAAAATCTTCTCTCCGCTTCTCAATTTCCACTCAGGCAACAATTCTTCTTTCTTAGCTTCTGCAAGCGATTTTCGTCCGCTTTCCACTGATTTTTCAAACAAGCTCATTAATTCAGCATGATTGTTAATCGGTGTGGGTGTATAGCCGCCTTTTGCGAAATCCATTTCATCGCTGGTCAGAGCCATGGTTATCCAGCCGGGTAATTCGGCCAAATGGGTGGTCAACTGCAACATCGACATACTTTTATCGTGCGGTTTCCACGAAAACTGGTCATCCGGAACTCTTTGGAGCATTTTACGGGTATTATTTACTTCGGATTCAAATTCTTTTTGTAAAAGTTTCAGTATTTCCATAACCTGGGTTTTTGATAAAAATTACTAAATGGGATTTTTGACAAAGCAATTAAAAATTTTAGTGGTTTCTATTTGATAAAAACAATAAATAATATGAAAATAATATTTATTCATGAACAATATACTAAGTTTGACCGCTGATAATAAGTAGTGTAATTTCACCCAAATTAATATTTATGAAGATTTTTGTTGCTGGTTTGCCTTACGACCTAGATGATGCTGAGCTGGAGGAGATATTTGAAAAATTCGGAAAAATAAATTCGGCAAAGGTGGCTATGGACAAGGAAACCGGTAAAAGCAAAGGTTTTGCTTTTGTTGATATGCCTAACAGAGAAGAGGCATTGGATGCGATTGAAAGTTTAAACGACCTTTCTCTGGGCAAAAAACCCCTGGTTGTAAAAGAAGCCGAAGAAAGAGGAAGACCCGGCGGCGGGGGCGGTGGCTTTAACAGCAGTGGCGGTGGCTATGGCGGCCGGCGATAAGCCATCAATTATTTTGTATAATTATCTTTTTAATATAAAAGAATATAGATATTGCAGGATGTAAAAGCATCGGTCGCATACCGAATCTTTTTCATCCTGCATTTATTTTATATCGAAATCTACCACCACAATTTCAGTTCTTGGATGGCTTTGGCAGGTTAATATAAATCCCTGTTCCACCTCTTGGGGTTCAAGGCCGTAGTTTATATCCATATCAACTTCGCCTTCTGAAAGTTTTGCCCGGCAAGTGCAGCAAACGCCGCTTTTGCAGCTAAAGGGAAGATCGGCGCCGTTTTTTAAAGCGGCATCCAAAATATTTTCGCCCTCAAAATCCAGGTCAAAATCAAACGAAGCGCCGTCTAGTTTTATGGTAACCCTGCTTTTTAAGGCGCTGGACGTATAAGGCTTTTTGGGGAGGCTGGCAGATTTTTTTAAGCCATGCGAAGTAAATAACTCAAAGTGAATACGTTTTTTTTCTACACGCAGTTCTGTAAGACAATCCTGCACGTTTACGATCATTTCTTCGGGGCCGCACAAAAAAAACTCATCGGTGTGGGAGACCGAAATGGCTTTGTCGAATAAAACGCGGCATTTTTCATGATCAATCCTTCCATAATTAATGGGCGATGCCATTTTTTCGCGGGTAAAAATGTGCATCACACTAAAACGGTTCATAAACCGGTTTTTCAAAGAGTCTATCTCATCTTTAAAAATGATGCTTTTCCTGTTTTTGTTTCCATAAACCAACGTAAACTGGCTATTGGGTTCGGTAAGTAAGGTTGTTTTTATGATAGATAAAACAGGCGTAATTCCGCTTCCGGCTGCAAAAGCCACATAATTTTTTTTATGCGCCTCATCCAGTTCGGTAAAAAATTTACCGATGGGCGGCATAGCTTCAATCGTATCTCCGGCATTTAAAACTTCATTGGCGTATTTAGAAAAAATACCTCCGTCCACCTTTTTTACCGCAACGCGTAATTCATCATCCAGCGGGCTGCTGCAAACCGAATAAGACCGGCGAACTTCGTCGCCATTAATATGGGCTCTAAGGGTAACATACTGTCCGTGTTTGTATAAAAAAATTTCTTTAAGTTCCAAGGGTATATCGAAAGAAATAGAAACACAATCTGCTGTTTCTCTCCTTATATCTTTAACGGTCAGCGGGTAAAAATGGATCACTAAAGAAGATGTTTTAAAAGCGTAACAAATTAGAGGTAATCCAGGCTTATGAAGGAGTATCGTTTTTTCTCAGCCCGTCAATCAGCATTGAAACCATAGCATCTTCCAGCTCCTGGCTTTGCACTTTATTTACAATGCGGTGCCATTGATCAACTGCAGCAATCGCGTTTAATATGATCATGACGGCGGTGTTGGCATCAATTTTTTTTATTTCGCCCCGGCTTATTCCTTTCTCTACAATCGATGCAAATCTTTTACGGTATGAACGCCTCATTTCGCGGTACTTGCTCAATTCGGGTTCTTCCATATTTCTCCATTCCCTGTCGCTCACATACACGTCTTTGTAATCGTGTATCATTTCAAAAACATGATAGCGGATCAACACTTCAATTTTGTCGAGAATGTTTTGATCGCTGCTTTCAACTTCTTCCATTTTGCGGGTAAAGTTGTTGGCTACTTTAAAGCAAATGATATTCAGTAGTTCATTCTTGCCCTCGATATGATTATACAGGCTGGCTGCTTCTATGCCCACTTTGGCGGCAAGCTCCCGCATGCTGGTTGCCCTGAAGCCTTTTTCTCTAAATAGCTCCGCCGCTACCGAATGAATGATTTCTTTCTTGCTAGTTTGTTCAGTTGATCTGATTTTTGCCATTTGCAATCGTTACTGGTTATACAAATATATTGAAACTAACAGATGTTAGGTTTATGGACATCATGTTTTAGCTGTTTAATTATTCCATATTTAAATGTTGCCTGTTTATACATTTTAATGTAATGTCAGCTACTGGCGAAACGTAATCAATCGCCTTGTTTTCTAATCAACATATTTAGCGGCTTAAAAGAAAAAACCTTTAGTTTCGCACCCCAATAGCTATGGTGGTTTAGTTTTCGAGAAATCTGTCCCCTGCGCTTTAAAAAATATCTTACTTAAATCTTCAATTTTTATGTCTTTACTTGTTGTTGGATCGATGGCCTTCGATGCTATTGAAACGCCTTTTGGAAAATCGGATAAAATCATAGGTGGCGCCGGAACCTATATAGCCTGGAGCGCTACTAACTTTTCAAAACCCGTTAAGCAGATATCGGTTGTGGGCGGCGATTTTCCGCAGGAACAACTGGATGCTTTAACTGCCCGCGGAGTAGAATTAGAGGGCGTTCAGATAAAGAAAAATGAAAAGACCTTTTTTTGGAGTGGCCGCTATCATATGGATATGAATACCCGCGATACCCTGGAAACACAGTTGAACGTTTTGGAGAATTTTGAACCTATAGTGCCTGAAAGTTACCAGGATTGCGAATTTATAATGTTGGGTAATCTGGCGCCTGCCGTGCAGCGCAGCGTAATTCAGCAAATGAAAACACGTCCGAAACTTATAGTAATGGACACTATGAATTTTTGGATGGAGATAGCATTGCCCGATCTTTTAGATGTAATATCGATGGTGGACGTGCTGCTTGTAAATGACAGCGAAGCCCGCGAATTGAGCCATGAGTTTAGCCTGGTAAAAGCGGCCAAAAAAATTATGGCCATGGGCCCCAAATACCTGATTATTAAAAAGGGCGAACATGGCGCATTGCTGTTTCATGACACACATGTGTTTTTTGCACCCGCCCTACCGCTTGAAGAAGTATTTGATCCAACCGGAGCCGGCGACACCTTTGCCGGTGGTTTTATGGGCCATATTGCCAAAACCAAAGACATTTCGTTCGAAAACATGAAGACCGCCATTATTATGGGTTCGGTTATGGCCAGTTTTTGTGTCGAAAAATTTGGCACCCAGCGCCTGGTAGAAATTACCAAAGCCGATATTGATGCCCGCCTGGAAGAGTTTGTGCAATTGGTAAATTTTGATATTGACCTGGTGTAAGTATCACCTCATAAAATAATAGAAGCGGCCAGGGTTTATTTCTGGCCGTTTTGTTTTTGGTGAATAAACAAGTGAGAACCTGAAATACATTGCCGGTTTTTAAGCTGCGGTTATCCTTATGCTGACAGCAACCCGAACAACCTTTCCTGACTTGTATAGCAACAACGAGTCTCAAAAAACGCCATTTATGACTTATGTTTTTCCGACGTGTGTCAAATTGAGGCATATTTGAATTGTATCGGCATCAAAACCTTCTCGCAAGCACTACCGCGTTTTTAAAAGCCTTTTTCTTACCGTTCAGGTTAAAAACTTCGGTAAATACTATATATGTTCCAATCGGCAGCTTGTTCATTTTATCATCCAGCCCATCCCACCTGAACGAACCTTTTAAGCCCAGCGTTGCATTTTTGGCCAGGTTTTTTACCGGTCTGCCCGCGGCATCAAAAATGGTAATGTTGGCTACAAATCCTAATTCAGCCATAGTATAATGTACGGTCAAAAAATCATCGGTTCCATCATTATCGGGCGAAAATACTTTTGCCGGCGAAAGTGTTATTTCTCCCTGCGCAGCCGCATCAGCCCTGAATTGGCTGTTTTGATATGAGGGCGTTCCATACCCAGCGGTGGAGGCGGCCGAATGCCAGTTCTCCTTGTTTTGCGTGGGTTTATTATAGTCAATCCTTTCAAGCGAAATGCCCTCCTTATTGTCAAGGATAGCAAAATGCCATTTGGCGTCGTATGCCAGTTCGTCAACAATTGCACCCTGGGCATTCAATATCACAACAAATCCACTATTATCGGGGTAAGAAAGCATCGGACTTAAATTAATAAAATTGTCCGGATTTTTTGCCACATATGCCAGTTTTACTAAAGCATCATTCTCGCTGATTACGTAGTAATCGCCGGGAAAGATCAGCCGACTGTCGGCGGTCAATTGTTTAAGGGTGCCTAACTGTCCGGTGCCAGACGCCCGGTTGGTGATGTACACATCTTTGAGGTCGAAAATCTTATTGCTGCGGTTATAAATTTCTACAAAGTCTACTGAAGTGGGTGCCGGGTTAAAAAGGATCTCATTAATTACCAGGGCCATTGTATCGATTGTGCTGGCGAGCCCCAGCCGGGCAGTGTTCATTGCATTGATGGTATTACCGCTGCAGTCGGTAATGCCATTGACCGTAAGCGTGTAGATTTTGCCTGGCGATACCAGATTACTTAATAACAACATCACCTGTTTAAACAGCGGGCCAACTGGTACTGCCGAAATTGGTTTATTAATGCCATCGCTGATGGAGTAATTCGTAGCCAGCGCCGCCTTTGCACTGTCAACCGGTTCATCAAAAGTGACCAATACATTCAATGAATTACTGGCTACCGCCTTTATTAAAGCCGGGGCCATTACATCCTTATTTGAACCGTCCACGGAATTTTTGGTTCCCGGCGTTCCGCCCCTCATGTCTATGCTGGCTTTCCAGTTGTTGCTACCGGCACACGGGTTTTTAGTATCTACCATTTCAAGGCTCCAGCCGCCATTAATTTTTACCGCATTCTGATACCATTCGCTGCTGTATTCAACCGCATGTATCGTGGTATTATCTTTAGAAAAAAGAGAAAGCGTTGTTCCGGTATTGTCTAACGAAGGGAAAGAGGTTAGGCCAATCACACTTCCATACCCGTTAAATAATGGCGCCGACGAAGTACCGGTGACTACCACAAAACTGTCGGGCTGTAATATAAATGATGGCATGACCCCGCTGATAGAAGTAAGGTTGCCAATTCGCCATCCCTGCAGGTTTATATTTTGGGTGGATGTATTCTTTAGCTCTATATATTCGGCATTGGGAAGCTGCACCACCGGAGTGGGATCAGCCATAATTTCATCGATCACTACATCGAAACGTTGGGGAACAAAGAAGCTAAAAGTGCCGGTTCCGTTGCTAATGGCATTGCGCGACAAGTCTTTTACGCCATTAATCGAAATTATATTGTTTAATCCATTGGTAAAATTATTTGCGAATGTTAGTGTGACCAACGACGCATTGTTTACATCCTTCACCGCTAAAACCGGCACGCCAATTCCATTGCTGACTGTATAATTATTGGTTGCCTGGGCCGATACAATTTCAACGGGTTCGCTAAACAGAACATCAACCGTTTTAAGACTGGTGGCGGTTACTGATAGAATGGTGGGCGGCGTAACATCCGGCGTGAAAGCCTTTACTTCAATATCATCAAAAAAATGCCGCTGAAAAAAGCTGGCAGTGCTTTGCCTGACCAGCATTCCAAAAAACGAGGAAGTGGTAAATGTTGCATCGGCAGCGGAACCTTCAGAAACATAATTGTTACCACTGAAGCTTACATCGCGATAAAGCGTAAAAACATTGCCTGCGTCGCGGGTAACTTTAATCCTGAGCGTATTATTGCTGGTATTGGTTATACCATTTATACCATCAATAATTTTTACAGGCGTTGCTGCAGCATCTTTTCTATAAAGGCAAATTTCATCGTCGGTATTACCAATGCGTACAAAATAGCCGGTTAACCCGGTTGTCAATAAATCGCTTTGCGAGGCGGTCAGGTACACATCAATATAATTGGCCGACGAGGTATTAAAGCTAAGGTGTACATAAAACTCCCATTGCGTTTGGGTAGCCAGTGTATTGGCCGTGCTCAGGTAAAAATTGCTGTTGGCAATGGTATTATTGCTTTGCAGTTGCAAGGCTGTGTTTACAATCCAGTCGTTGGCATTGCCCGTCCAAACGGGGTTGGCGGTAAAGTTGCCATCATCAAAATTTTCTTTAACCTGCGCGTTTGCCGCCATAAAAAGCAGCAATAAATACCCAAAGGTTAAACAGCATTTTTTTGTCATGGATAATAAATAGAAAGAATGTTACCGATTTAGCAGCAGGTGTATTTATTTGAAATTTACAATTTTA
>JBBRCW010000050.1:0-25800 GCA_038204535.1 Chitinophagales bacterium
ATCGGATTTCCACTGAGCTCGCAAGGCGATACACCACCATTATTTATTGCTTTAAATATATTTTCAAAAATGTCTCTGTAATTATTAAAATCGAAAGAAAGCGGTGTAACCCCCAGCGAAATTCCGGAATTTATAACAGAAGTTGTAGCGGTGGCAGAAACGCCACAAACAGAAGCTGTCACCGTTTGCAATTGGTTTCCCGAAATTGCCGATGGGCTTAGTTGGGGAGGATTGTATACAACATCCGCCCTATTGGCGCCCCGCAAACTTATTTCTGCTATATCGGCCACATTCATAATGGTGTCTATACAGCAGGGCAGTGTAAATGACAGAATATCACAATCGGCAAGGTCTTCGAAAGTGAGGGCTTTGCGGGTAGTTTTACGGGTCTTGGTTTCTCCCAGGCATGTAACCGGCGCCTCGCATATATCGTACCATTCGGTTGTATAGGTGGTCAGGTAATAGGTGCGGGTATATTTTCGGTCGTTCTTTATAAATTTAATCTCAAATAATTTTTGCCGGGTGCTATCCGTATTGCCTTGCGATGTATGCCATTTGGTGCAATTACAAGGCGGCTGCGGAGGTATTATTGGTGTGCCGCGGTCGGAGGTGTTGTTTCTGTTTTGCCCAAAAGCGGGAACTAAACCGTTCACCGAAACAAATAGGAGGAGTATCCACAGGCTTTTATTATATGATGCAAGTGTTTTCACCAAAGCCTGTTTTTAAATGAATAATTAAATATGATTTTCATATTTGCAGCTTTTAAGGTTTACTTCCATAAATAAACAGAATAGTTTAAACTCATAACAAACCTGATCTCCTGCCCCGAAAACCGGGTGATATCAGCAAGTCCCAAATTGATGTATGGCAAGAAACTTAGTGGTCTTACAGAAACACCTGCATGCAAATTGGTACCCGACCATTCAACATTGGTATTCAGCCATTGGGTAAGCTCCAAAGAAACGTTTGCAAATACGGCTGAACCGTTGGCGGCCTTACCAGTTTGTATGTCTTGGGGACTGTTATCGTAAAACCGGCCGCTGCCCACCCCAATTGAATAATTCAGTGCCGAAGTACCCGTATTTTTTGATATCACTGTTTGCACCGCATGACTAAAAACAATATAATAGCTGGGACCGGCATCGCTATATTTTGTGCGCATTAAATGAATGCCGCCCGCCGAAATAGCGCTGCCGTTTGGCAGGTTCTTATACAAAATAATGTTGGATGAAAAGTTCCTGAATTTAGAAATGTCATTGATGTTGAGCATAACCGTTGCGCTGACAAACCTGACGGGATCGCCGGCAGATAAACCGACGACCCCAATCAGGTCGTTCCTGGTGGTATACAACTGTGGAAATGTACCCCCCAGACCCGCAAACAATACCCCGCCTTTTGACTGCGCCGGCCAGGCGGTGGGGGTCATTAACGATTTTCCCAGGTAGTTTTGCGATAGCGGAGGTTGCTGCGGCAATTGAACGTTAATCACAGTATCTACATAAACTGGCCCGGTATCAGTTTGTAAGGTATCCTTAATGGCGATGATCGTTTTTCCATTTGGTTTCGACGTAACATTTACTCCCTGGCAAAATACATTAGCGCCAATTAGAGAAAATAAGAGAAGGATAACTATTTTATATACAAGGTTTCGCATACATATGGTTTATGTATGGCATCTTTCTTAGGTTATAATGTAATGATAAGCTACAGAATGGAATGTTAACCTATTGGTTCATATAACGGCAGATAACAGGTTCTTTTCGTTTGTGATAGAAGGCTGGCTACTAAATCGCGTCTTCAATAATTTTGGAAGAAGCTATTCGACTGTTGTTTTTTACAAAGAAAAAGAACCGATTTGTTCATTAGAAAGACAAAGCTAGACTACTTCTAAAAAAAATGCAAGTTTAAGAAAACTTATTTTTAAGCTTATATCATTAAACAAAACTCAAATTAAAGTGTGGTAAGTTAAGTCACGAAAACACTTCTGTAAAAGCTCCTGCCATTTCGATCTTTTTAATCAAAATGCCCTTGCGATTTTCATCGTGTAACAGAGTCTGTGACAAAAAAACCTGAGCTCATTTTTGCATCCCCCAAAAATAGACAGACAAAAAAAAATCCCTCCGATTTTGCGGAGGGATAACAACTAAAACACAATCTATAAAACCCATACCAGTTTACCAACCGGTGTGGATGGCCAAACGCTTAATCAGGTTTTTTTCCGTCTAAAAAAGTGTTGATGGAACTGATCTGCCCCTTATCGTTTTCATCGGGCTTTACACTGTACTTGCTATAAAAGCTTTCTGCCGATGTAAGGGTATTGCCAAACAGCTCCATATTACGGCGGATATAGGCCGGCACCATCTCAAACTCGTTGTTGGCGTCAGCGGCATTCATATTAAAGGACAAGTTGCGCAACTTTTGGATCCTTTCTGCCGCTCTACGCTTTTGATCTTCAATATCGTCCTGCATTGCAGGGTCCTCTATAGAAGCTGGATTAACTTGAGCCTGTGGAGGATGCTTTGTTACATCCGCCGTGTCTGGAATTTCATCTTTCATCACCAGTTTCAATTCCAACTCCGGTGGTTGCGAAACTGGCATTACGGAAGATTGAGCTTCCATAGGATTGCCGGATTGCGGTTCTCCTGGCTTAGGTTCCGCATAGATATTGGAAGGCTTATTTAGGAACGCACCCCCTTTTGAATGGGGAACATCGCTTAAATTGTTTTGTACATCGCTGTTGCTGATTGGCCTGATATATGCTGCCGGTGGCTGTGTACCACTATTTACTTCTTTTAATGCAGGCCGTGCAGCTTCCTCTTCCTTATTTTCGAACCGAAAGGTAGGCGTTTCTTCTGTTTTTAAGTTTAAAATATGAGCAGACTCTTCTTTGGCGGGCACATTTTGGTTAACCGGTGATTCATAATAAGCGGCAGGCTGAATAATGGCCGGGCCTTTGCTTTCATTGTCAACCAAACGCGGCGCAAAAGGGTCATTGTCTTCCAGCGGCAACGTAGGCTGCGTATATAACTTTTTTTCCTCGCCTTCTACACCTAAATGCATTACGATCTTTTCAACCTTCTTAGCTTCCGGCTTTGGCTTTTCGGCCTGTTTGAACGGATCTTTATGTTCAAAACCGGTTGCAATAATGGTTACACCTATTTTAGCTCCCAGCTTCTCATCGAAACCAATACCCTTAATTACATCCGTATCCTCGCCGGCTTGCTGACGCAGGTAACTCATGATCGTATCTTCCTCATCCATGGTTATTTCGTGTTCGCCTTCGGCCGAGGTGATATTTACCAGGATCCATTTTGCGCCGTTGATCTCGCTGTCGTTTAGCAGCGGAGAGTTTACTGCATTTTCAATAGCGTTTTGCGCCCTGTCTTCGCCTTCGGCGGTGGCACTTCCTAAAATGGCTACACCGCCATTTCGCATTACGGTACATACGTCAGCAAAGTCAACATTTATTTGGCCGTTGCTGGTTATTACATCCGTAATACATTTGGAGGCAGTTGCCAGTATATCGTCGGCCTTGCTAAAGGCTTCCCTAACCTTCAGGTTTCCATACTGATGGCGCAATTTATCGTTCGAAATAACCAGCAGGGTATCTACATTCTCCCTTAATTGCCTGATACCTTCTTCGGCATGGCGCATTCTTTTGGGCCCCTCGTTGGTAAATGGTGTGGATACAATGCCCACCGTAAGGATTCCGAGCTCTTTACAAATTTTTGAAATAATGGGTGCACCGCCGGTACCGGTTCCGCCGCCCATGCCTGCAGTTATAAAGGCCATTTTTGTGTTAACCTCCAAAATGCGTTTTATTTCTTCCAGGCTTTCTTCGGTTGCCTGTTTGCCAATCTCCGGATTTGCACCTGCACCCAACCCTTGTGTAAGGTGTGGGCCCAATTGTATCTTATTAGGCACCCGGCTATTGGCAAGGGCCTGCGCATCGGTATTACAAATAATAAAATCTACGCTATCAATATTTTGGGAATACATGTGGTTAACGGCATTGCCACCACCACCGCCTACACCTATCACTTTTAGGATAGACGACTTTTGCTTAGGCAGATCAAAGTGTATCATAGTAACAAATTAAATGGGTGAGTACTTATAGTTGTTTGTTGTTGTTGTTATGTTTCTTTATAATAAAACGGACTATACATAATATAAATGCTACAATATTAGTTGTTCATAACTAAAGGCGCGCTGTCTCAATTTCCCCACTGTGTTAATTAGTTTATGTTCAGTTATTAAGAAGCGGTAATGAAACGAACTCATGCTTTTTTATTGCTCTTTTTAGAATGCGATCTCTCTTTTTTTCTTTCATTTTAGATTATTATTCAGTCTATTTCAAGTCCTGGTCGCCCTCCTCCTTAAATAATTCAAGCAGGTTGTTCTTAAACTTTTCCCAAAATTTGGTCATACCTTTTCTGTTGCTGGTATTCACTTTTTCTATAATTGGCTCTTGCTGAATATCGGGCATTTCGTTCTCCTGCACCAGGTTTTCAGGAACGATCATCTTCTTAAAGGTTTTTTCAAACTCTTTATACTTGTGTTCGTAATCGCTATAACCTTTTAATATCAACCCGATACAGGTACTGTACATAGGTTTCTTAAGTTCGTCAATATGATTGGCAGCAAGGTGGCCATTGGGGTAACCAATGCGAGCAAACAACCCCGTAGAATATTCGGTTAATTGTATCAGGTGTTTTAGCTGCGATCCGCCACCCGTCAAAATTATACCTCCATTTAATACCTTGCTGTCAAGCCCAACCTGCTTTAAATGAAAGGTAACAAAGTCGAGTATATCGATCATGCGGGCATGTATAATTCCTGCAAGGTTTTTAACACTTATTTCCTTAGCCGGCATACCATTCATACCCGGTATGGTGATAAAGGCATTGGCTTTAGCTTCATCGGGAAGGGCGCTGCCAAACTGTACTTTCATGGCTTCGGCCTGTTGTTTTAAAACGCCCAGGCCCGTTTTAATATCGATGGTAATGTTTTCGCCACCAAAGGGTATTACGGCGGTATGCTTTAAAATTCCTTCATGAAAAACTGCCAGGTCGCTGGTTCCGCCGCCAATATCCAGAATGACCACACCTGCCTCCATGTCCATTTCGCCCATTACTGCCGAGGCCGATGCAAGCGGCTGCAGCACCAGGTCCTTGGTTTTTAACCCGCTCTTATCAACCGCGCGGTTAATATTGCGAATAGCATTTCTGTCGCCTGTTATGATGTGAAAATTTGCGCCCACCTTCACGCCGTTATAGCCTATGGCGTTGCTAATGTTTTGAATATTATCCACAGTAAACTCCTGTGGTATAACGTCAATGATCTGGTCGCCGGCAGGTATAAAGGTCTTGCGCTGATTTTCGATCAGCTGGTCAATTTCAGCCTTCGTAATCTCATTCTCAGAGTCCTGCCGCACAATGTCGCCGCGTGTTTGAAGGCTTTTAATATGATGGCCTGCTATGCCCACATACACTTCGCTTATTTCGAGGTCGGGATTAGAATCGTAACAGTTCTTTAAAGCCAGTTGAATAGCCAATATTGTCTGTTCAATATTCAATACCTGGCCATGCTGCACACCGGTACTGTTAGACCTGCCAAAGCCTAATATTTCTAACTTACCAAATTCATTTTTTCGGCCTGCTATGGCAGCAATTTTTGTAGTGCCAATATCCAGACCTACTATGATGGGTGATTCGTTAATGTTCATAGATACGTGTTTAGTTGTTTAGTTGTTTGTTGTTTATTGTTTTTCCGGTTCTTGCCACCCATTCATCCAATGCCTTTTTGGCCTCGGCGCTATCTGTTATTGAGGGCCTGGCAGCACCCTTCTTAATAGCTACCACCTGTCCGTTAAACCTTACATCAATCGCTTCATATTTCTCCAATCCTACCTTTGTCCATACCTGTTTGTAAAATGAAAACAGGCGATTGAATTTATTTTCAAAATCTTCGGCCTTGCCCATTAAAACCGTATGGCTGCCTACCGTGGGCACCACCTCCAGTTCGCGGTTATCATTTATATCAATCTGTGCCACCTGCGCCTTCCAAAAGGGGTACCGGTTTATGAACAATGCCATTTTTTTTAACGATGCCATAAATGCGCTATCCACATTTGACCAACGGGCCCTGTCCGAAGGAAAGTGAGTGATCATGGGCACCCTGGCACTTAACCGTTGGCTTAAAGGCAATTTGTTACAACTGCTGTCAATGTAATAAGAATAACCACCCACAGTAAAAATTCTTGCCACCGGTTCATTTTCTTCCACTATTACCTGAAGGTTTTGATTGTTGTCCAAATACAATTCAGCATTCTTTATCCAACGATCATTCTCCAATCTCTTTTCCAGCACCAATAAATTAATATTTTCTACGGGCTTGCCTTGCAGGCTGCCGTTTGCATTCAACAGCTTTCCCACTTCTTTCTCATCTACAAAAAAATGATCTTCTCCACCTGAAATCTCAATTTTTACAGCCTGGCAAATCAACTGATTCTTCTTTGAAACCGCCGCTGCCAGCAATACGATACCAGCTGCTGCTAATAACAGCCATCCCGTATTTGCAAGTGCCGATTTCATTTTCAGACTCATGTTCATTCTTTGTTTTGTAAAAATTCTTTTACGGGTTCAACCAAAGCATCTATGTCTCCAGCGCCCGCCATTACCAAAAGCGGCGGCCTGTTTTCTTTTACCCAGGTTTTCAGTTCTTCCTTGCTCATCAACTGTTTGTTAGCCAATGCCATTTTATCAAATAAAATCTGGCTGGTAACCCCTTCTACCGGTGCCTCCCTTGCGGGATAAATGGGCAGCAAGATCACTTCGTCGGCCAGATCAAGCGCTTCGGCAAATTCGACAGCCAGGTCGTTGGTACGGCTAAACAAATGCGGCTGAAACACCAGGACCAGCCTTTCATCAAACAGACTTCTAACGCCTTTAATTAATGGCTTTAATTCTTCGGGATGATGCGCATAGTCGTCAATCAGGACATGTGACTCGTTCCTAAGCCTGTATTCAAACCTCCGTCGCACCCCTTTAAAGCTTTTAACCGCCGACTTTATTTTATCATCCTCAATCTCCAGTTTTTTGGCGACTGTTATTGCGGCTACCATGTTCTCAATATTATGCAGCCCACCCATATTCAGCACCACATTATTTAATAACCAGTCTTTTGCTATTACATCAAAACTATACGAACCATTATGGGTTTGAACGTTGGCTGCATATACATCAGAAGCAGCATCGTTAAAACTATAAGTGATGTGTGTGTCCGCTTTTAATTCGCCGCCTCTTTTTAAACCATGCTTGCTTATTAAACACCCACCCGGCTTTAGCTTTTGTGTAAACTCTATAAAAGCATTCTCCACTTCTTCTGGTGTTCCGTAAATATCCAGGTGGTCAGGATCCATGGATGTAATAACCGCCACATCGGGTACCAGCTTTAAAAACGACCGGTCATATTCGTCGGCCTCCACCACGCACACATTTCGTTCGCTGCTCCAGAAGTTGGTATCGTAGTTGGCGGAGATACCGCCTAAAAAAGCATTGCATCCATACCCTGTATCCCTCAGCAAATGACCTACCATTGTTGAAACTGTTGTCTTGCCGTGTGTTCCTCCCACGCATATATTAAAAGAGTTTTCGGTAATGATCTTCAAGACATCGCTTCGCTTAATTACATTATAACCGTTCTGCCGCAGGTATACCAATTCCTTGTGCCCGGCTGGCACTGCCGGTGTATATACCACCATATCAACCGGCATCGGAACCATATTCATGTTTTCTTCATAATGAATATCAATGCCCATTTTTTGCAAAGACTGCGTAAGCGGCGTAGAGGTCTTATCGTACCCGCTCACCTTTACGCCCTGCGAATGAAAATACCTTGCGATAGCACTCATGCCAATGCCGCCGATACCAATGAAATAGATCGCCCCCCCACCCCCCGAAGGGGAGATTGTAGAAAGGTTCTCTCTTTTTATATTGTCTTCAATGCTCATGCTTTTTTATTTAAAGCCCCCCGCCCCCCAAAGGGGGGATTTCGGAGAGCCTCTCTCTTTTTATAAGATATGTTCAACCACTCACCACTCACTACTCACTACTCACTACTCACCACTCACCACTCACTACTCACAACTATTCACTGTTCACTATTCACTGTTTACTACCTCTTTCGCTATCACATCATCTGCATTGGTTATACCCAGTTTGCCAATGTTGGTTTTTAAACGATGCTGCAGATCTTTATCGGCAGCCAGCGAAACAATGGCTGATGCCAGCTTTTCTGAAGCTTCACTATCCTTAATCATTAATGCCGCTTCCTTATCAACCAGGTTTTGGGCGTTAACAGTTTGATGGTCTTCTGCCGCGTAAGGAAACGGAACGAAAATGACTGGTTTCTTAGTAACACATAATTCAGTCACTGCCATAGCCCCCGCCCTTGAAACCACTATATCTGCTGCAGCATAAGCCATTTCCATTTGTGATATAAAATCATCCACCCAAATATTTTGCTGGCTGGCTGCTTTCTTTTTATAGGCATCTCCCGATGCGCTGCCGGTTTGCCATATCAACTGCAGATCGTTTAAAGAAAAATAGTCGAGATGCGCTGCCAGCGCTTCGTTTATGCTTCTGGCTCCCAGGCTTCCACCTACGGATAACACCGTTATTTTCTCAGGGTCCAGTTGAAAAAAACGACCGGCTTCCTGCCGCGTAACCGTCGAATGGCCTATTGACTTTCTAACCGGATTACCAGTGATCATGATCTTTGTAATGGGAAAGAATTTTCCCATACCACTGCTTGCCACAAAAATCCTGGTTGCTTTTTTGCCTAACAGTATGTTTGTTTTACCTGCAAAAGAATTGCTTTCATGTATGTAGGTTTTAATGCCTTGCGACTGGGCATACCTTAAAACCGGAAAGCTTGAATACCCCCCTACGCCTACGACTGCAGTTGGCTTAAACGCTGCAAATATTTTTCGCACCTGCAGAAAGCTCTTTATCAGCTTTACAGGCAAGCCAATATTTTTTATCAAAGAACTTCGGTTGAACCCCGCAATGTCCAATCCTTCTATACGATAACCCGCTTGCGGCACTCTCTCCATTTCCATCTTACCCTTTGCTCCAACAAACAAAATGTCGGCGCCGGGCTGCCTTTTCTTTATGGCGTTTGCAATGGCAATCGCCGGAAATATGTGTCCCCCTGTTCCTCCCCCTGCTATGATGTAACGGCCAGCCCCTCCGCCCTCCAAAGAAGGGACCGAACCTGATCCGCTATTTTCACTGTCGTTCGACATCTTATTATCTATTGCTAACCTTCAATAATTTTTTCATTACCAAACCATCTTCCCCACTCCTTACCCCCTACACATTATTCTTCTCCTCTCTCTATTTTCCAATACCATTATCCCCACTTCCAACTTAGCCTCACCGCCGCCCTTCTGCCTCCTGCCCTTTGCCTTATGCCCTTTGCCTATTGCCTTATGCCCTTTGCCTATTTGCCTATTGCCCTTTGCCTATTGCCTATTGCCAATTGCCTATTTCCTCCTGCCTTCTCCCTCCTGCCTTCTCCCTCCTGCCTTCTCCCTCCTGCCTTCTCCCGCCTGCCTCCTGCCTTCTGCCTCCTGCCTTCTCCCTCCTGCCTCCTGCCTTACACCTTACACCCTAAACCTCCCCTACACCACCGCCTCTTCCGGCTCACTCATTCTTTTCTTTCTTTCATTGATTGCCCTGAACGACCCTTTTTCAGCCGGTTCTTCTATATCAGGCAGCGGCGCTTTACCTTCCAGTTGCTCCACGTTACGAGCCACACTTAATATGATACCGATGGATGCGCAGGTAAACAAGAAGGAGCTTCCGCCCATACTAACCAGTGGAAGTGTTACACCTGTAACCGGTACGAGATTTACCGCCACAGCCATATTTGCCATTGCCTGTATTACCAAAGTAAAACTGAGACCTAGTGCTAAAAACGCCCCAAAGGCAAACGGGCACCGCCTGAAAACCATTATACAGCGCAACAAAAAAACCAGGTATATAAAAATGATCATGGCGCCGCCCACCAAACCGTACTCTTCCAAAATAATGGCATAGATCATATCGGAATAAGGATGCGGTAAAAAGTTTTTCGCCTCGCTGTTTCCGGGCCCTTTACCAAAAACACCACCCTTAGCAATCGCAATTTTTGCCTGCTGCACCTGGTAAGGGGTTTCATCGGCTTTTGCATATATAAAGTCCTGTACGCGGTGTATCCAGGTGCCCACCCTGCCGATGCCTGATAGCTGGGCTACTGCTTTGTCTTTCTTTCCCTCTTCGCGGGGGGTATGCGTTAGCACCGCAATTGAAATTAAAATCAGCACCGGCACCATTGCAACCGCAACCACACCCAAAATATGTTTGACTTTGCAACGGCCAATAAACATGAGCAGCAAACTGGTTGCCCCGGTTAATAAAGCAGTAGAAAGGTTAGCCGGCATAATCAGCAAACAAATAATACCCACAGGCACAATCAGCGGAACAAAGCCTTGTTTCCAATCCTGTATCACTTCTTGTTTACGGCTAAGTTGTCTGCTGAGGTACATAAACAAAGCCAGCTTTGCAAGGTCGCTGGTCTGAAAAGTGAGATTGATAATTGGCAGCTTTATCCAGCGGCTACCATCGTTAATAGTAGCGCCAAAAAAGTAAGTAAACAGCATTAACGGAATTGCCAGTAAGAACAAGTACAAGGCAATACGCGAATACAATGTATAATTAATGCGATGGGCAAAATATATAATCAGTACTCCAATTACTATAAAAGCAAACTGCTTAAACAAATACACCTCTGTATTGCCTTTATACATTTTATACGCCAGCGAACCAGTAGCGCTATACACTACCAGCAGCGAGGTTAAGGCCAGCAGTATTACTATGCCCCAAATAAATTTATCGCCCCGGGTACGCCTCAGCAAGGCATGGCCCATGCCTTTACCATTTGCTTTCTTAAAACCAGCTAATATGTTTCCGTCGTTGTTCATTAAAGCATAAAATGTATTTTATAATTCCTTTACAGCCTTCTTAAATTTTTTACCCCTGTCTTCGTAATTTTTAAACAGGTCGAAGCTTGAACAGGCGGGGCTTAACAGCACGGCATCGCCTTTTTCCGCCAGGTTAAAGGCGGTCTGAACTGCCTCTTTTGCGCCTGCTGTTTCTTCAATTACAGAAACCTTACCGGTAAAAAACGAAACAATCTTTTCATTATCGAGGCCCATACAAACAATGGCCTTTACTTTTTGCATTACCAGTTCCTCTATAATCCCGTAATCGTTTCCTTTATCCACACCTCCTAAAATAAGGACGGTATTTTTTTTCACGCTTTCCAGCGCGTACCACGTACTGTTTACATTGGTAGCCTTGCTATCGTTTATAAACTCCACTCCCCTTATGGTGGCAACATATTCCAGCCGGTGTTCAAGACTTTCAAACGTCTTGATCACGTCTCTGATCTTTGCATTTCTAATACCCACCAGTACACCCGCAATGCCTGCTGCCATTGTATTATATTGATTGTGTTTACCCTTGAGGGCAAAATCATAAACACTCATATTTGTTCTTTCTTCGTTTACTTTCAGCATCATTTGGTCTCCCTTAATGTATGCTCCTTTCTTTACTTCTTGCTTCATGGAAAATGGCAGTGGGTTAGTGTGGGGTTTTAATAAATCTAAATGCCTTGTAATTACCTCATCGTCTAAACAATAAATGAAATAATCACCCTCTTTTTGATTTTCAATTATCCTGAACTTACTTTTTATATAATTCTCAAATTTGTAATCGTACCGGTCTAAATGGTCTTCGGTGATATTTAACAGGATGGCGATATCGGGCCTGAAATCTTTAATATCATCCAATTGAAAAGAACTGATTTCCGCCACATATAACTGTTTTGGATCCTGTGCTATTTGCCTCGCGATCGAAATCCCAATGTTTCCAACAAGTGCCGCATCGGCGCCTCCCTGTCTGCAGATTTCGTATATAAGCGATGTGGTGGTGCTTTTGCCATTGCTGCCGGTAATTGCAATGATCTTACTATCCCCTTTATAACGATAGGCCAGTTCCACCTCGCTAATCACCGGTATGTTGGCAGCCCTTATCTTCTTCACCATTTCATTCTTTTCACCTATACCCGGACTCTTTACCACTTCGGCGGCCTTCAAAATTTTCTCTTCGGAGTGGCCGTATTCTTCAAACTCAACCTGGTTGTCAATGAGCTCTTTTTTATAATTTTCTTTGATGGCCCCGCCATCACTTACAAAAACATCATATCCTTTTTGCTTTGCTAATAAGGCTGCTCCCACACCGCTTTCGCCGCTGCCAAGAATTAGAAGCCCCCCTGCCCCCCAAAGGGGGGTACCGGGATGCCCTTCCTTATTGCTATTTTCAAAATCATTTTCACTCATTTTGAAACTTCTTTCATTATAGTACAAACCTGTTTATAACAACCTGTTTCCTTACTCCCCCCTGCGGGGGGTAGGGGGGGCTTACCTTATCTTCAAACTCATTATAGAAAACACCACACACAAAACCGTTACGATCCAAAACCTTACAGCAATTTTACTTTCATGGTAGCCTACCTTTTGAAAATGATGATGCAGGGGACTCATTTTAAAAACCCGGCGGCCGATACCATATTTCTTTCTGGTGTATTTAAAATAAGAGACCTGAATGATCACGCTTAAATTCTCTACCAGAAAGACGCCGCACATAATCGGCACGAGCCATTCTTTGCGCACAATGATTGCCAGGGCCGCGATAATTCCTCCTAAAGCAAGGCTGCCAGTATCGCCCATAAAAACCTGAGCGGGGTAAGCATTGTACCAAAGAAAACCTACGCATGCCCCAATAAACGCCCCTATAAAAATGCTTAGTTCGCCCAGGTTCGGTATATACATAATGTTGAGGTATTCAGCTAAAATGATATTACCGCTTACATAAGCGAATATGCCCAGGCAGATACCAATAATGGCCGAGACCCCCGTTGCCAAACCATCTAACCCATCCGTAATATTAGCCCCGTTAGAAACTGCTGTTATAATAAAAATCACTATCAGAATGTATAATACCCATGTATACTTTGCCCAGGCTTCGGGTAACAATTTCGAATAATTGAATTCGTGGTTCTTAATAAAAGGTATGGTAGTAATAGGTGTTTTTACAGTTACGAAACGGTGCTTTTCACCATTTTCAAATCTTATATAATCCCTCAATACCCTTTCGCCTCTTTGAATAATCGTATCCTTTGCTATGGAACCTTGCTGTGGCATTATTTCGCGCTGTACATACACACTGGGACTAAAATACAGGGTGGCACCAACGATTATCCCCAGCATTACCTGGCCAAAAATTTTAAACCTTCCTGCCAGTCCGTCACTATCGCCCTTTTTGTAATCAACGCCTTTTTGTTTGGCGATGCGCTTAGAACGCAGTTTTAAGTAATCATCAATAAAGCCTATAACGCCCAGCCAAACAGTACTTAAAATCATTAACCGCACATATACTTTCTCCAGGTTGGCGAACAACAGGGTAGGTATCAATATGGCCAGCAAAATGATGATGCCGCCCATGGTGGGCGTTCCTTTCTTTTCTTTCTCACCTTCCAGGCCAAGGTCGCGAACCGTTTCGCCAATTTGCTTTTTTAGTAAGAAGTTGATTAATCCGCGACCAAAAACAGTTGTTATGAGAAGAGACAATAATACCGCCAATAACACACGGAATGTGATGAACTGAAACAGCCCGATGCCGGGAAACCTAATCCCGCTTTTGGTCATCCATTCAAAAATGTGGTACAGCATTTTATTGTCAAATTAATATTCAGTGAACAGTGAATAGTGATCAGTGATCGGTGAACAGTGATCGGTGATCAGTGATCGGTGGACAGTGATCGGTGAACAGTGATCAGTGAACATTGAACAGTGAATAACGAATAGTGAATAATGAATAATGAATAATTTTCAGTCTATAATTCAAACAGACAGTTACTCTTTCACTTTTCAAGCAACAGAAACATTTCGTTTAAAACCGCTTTATCATCAAAAGGGTATTTTTTACCTTTTATCTCCTGGTATTTTTCATGGCCCTTACCGGCGATCAGCAAAATATCGTCGGGACCAGCAATGCTCACTGCCGCCTTAATTGCTTCCTTTCTGTCGGCAATCGAAATAAATTTTCGGCGGGCAGCACTATTCAGGTTTTCCTCCATTTGTTTCAAAATCAGCATTGGATCTTCACTGCGGGGATTATCACTTGTAAATATTACCCGGTCACTCAGCTCACATGCCACCTCACCCATTACAGGCCGCTTTGAAGTATCGCGGTCGCCGCCGCAGCCCACCACGGTTATAACCTGCTCGGTACCTTTTCTCAATTTCTTAATGGTACTCAAAACATTCTCTAAAGCATCGGGCGTGTGTGCATAGTCAACAATCCCTATAATTTTTCCATTACTTATTATATAATCAAACCTTCCCTCGGCGCCCGTCATTGAACTTAGTGCGGTCAGCACCTCGTCAGTATTCTCTCCCAGGCAAATAGCGGCACCATAAACAGCCAGCAGGTTGTAGGCGTTAAACTCCCCTATCATTCTAAAGTGTACTTCCTTATCGTTTACCATCATAAACAAACCGGTTAGTGCATTTTCCATGATCTTGCCCTTAAACTCCGCCAGTGTTTTTAAACTATAATAGTATTTTTTGGCAAGTGTATTTTGCAGCATGACCGCTCCGCGTTTATCATCGGCATTAGATATTGCAAAGGCGGCAGCCGGCAAACAATCAAAAAATTGCTTCTTTACCTTTATGTATTCATCAAAAGTTTTATGATAGTCTAAATGATCGTGCGTTATATTGGTAAATATGCCCCCCACAAAAGACAACCCGGTTGTTCGGTGCTGGTGTATCGCATGGCTGCTGACTTCCATAAACACATGTGTACATTCGGCGGCTAACATTTGATGCAGTAAGCTGTTTAGGCTGACGGCATCGGGCGTGGTATGTGTTGCGGGCACAACCTGCTTTCCAATCTGGTTTTGCACGGTGCTTATCAATCCGCACTTGTAACCCAACTGCGTAAATAATTTGTATAACAACGTTGCTACCGTTGTTTTGCCGTTAGTACCCGTTACCCCTATTAATTTTAACCGGGTAGAAGGTTCGTTATAAAAATGATGAGCTATGTATGCCACTGCTTCGTTGGTGTTATTCACCTGTAAATAAGTAACGCCATCATTTAACAACAAAGGGACCTGTTCGCATACGATGACCCTTGCCCCCAATTCAATCGCTTTTTCTATATATAGATGGCCGTCGATTATTGCTCCTTTTATCGCTACAAACAAAGAGCCCTTTGTAACCTTACGGCTATCTATCTGCACATCTTTTACTTCAAGGTTAGTAGAACCTTGTACCGATTGCAGGCGAACGTTGTATAATATGTCCTGAAGCTTTGCCATTAATTTTTTTCGCGAAACCTTTATTCTTTCAAAATATCTTTTAGCTTAATTGAATGCTGATAATCTGCCCGCGTTTTATGCCCTGTCCGGCGGTAATAGATTGTGCGGACACTTTTCCCTTACCTGTAAACATCACTTTTAAACCCAGGTTCTCACATAAATACACGGCATCTTTTAAACCCATGCCCGTAAGTGCAGGCATTTGCGCCGACGAAATTTTTTGATTGGTAACAATACTGCCAGAATTGGATTTATACATTCTGCTATAGCTGCTTCTTCCCGGATTTTCCTTAACAGGCATCTGCAATGCGCCCGTCACCTGTTGAATGTCTTTTGTGTAGCCAGCGTAACTGTACCCTGAGCTATCGTTTCGGCGAAACGAAGCATATTGGTATTTGTTTGCCCGTGTAACTTTTAGCGCAAATACCTTGTCGGCTATTTCTTTAAAAACCGGCCCAGCCACCGCTGCGCCATAAAAGAACAAAGCATGCGGTTTATTCTTTATCACCACTATAACGCTGTACTGGGGGTCGTCTGCCGGAAAAAACCCGGCAAAAGATGATTGATAAATTTTATCAGCATATCCCCTTTTACCATTTGCCACCAGCGCGGTTCCGGTTTTGCCGGCAATTCTGTATTGGTTGCTTTTTAACGACACGCCCGTGCCTGCTGTCATTACGCCTTCAAGGCATTCTTTTAAATTCTTTAATGTTGTTGCGCTACAAATACTGTCGTTTAAAATCTTTGGTTCAAACTTTTTATACACGATACCATCCTGGCTTACCTCGTTTACCAAATAAGGTTTCATCATTACACCATTATTTGCTACTGCATTGTAAAGGCTTAATGTTTGCAATGGCGTTACCAAAAGGTTGTAACCAAAAGCCATCCATGGCAGCGTTGTCCTGCTCCAATGGCGGCTGCCCGGCCTGTAAACGGCTGGCTTTATTTCGCCCACCAAATCGATACCGGTTAAAGTATCTAACCGCAACCTGTGTAAATGATCTACAAACCGGTTTGGGTTACTGTTATAATACGTCCAGGCAAGCTTTGCCATACCAACATTGCTGCTATGTTCAAAAGCCTGCTTTACGGTTACTTTACCCAGTCCATGTTTTTCGCTATCATAAACGGTTTGCCCGTATATTCTCCAGATACCGCCCTCCAGGTTTACACGACTATTCAGATTCACCTTCTTATCCTCCAACAACGAAAGCATAGTGGCCAGCTTAAATGTTGAGCCCGGCTCCGAAGGCGTAATAGCGTAATTGTAATCTTCAAAATAGTCGCCGTTACTTGCCCTGCCAAGATTTGCGATCGCTTTTATCTTACCGGTTTTAACCTCCATAACAATGGCGCAGCCATGCGCTGCTTCGTTGCCGACCATCATTTTCATTAAAGCGTTTTCAGCTATGTCCTGTATGTTAACATCCAGCGTAGTTATTATGTCTTTGCCGTTTTCTGGTTCTACCTCAAAATCATCTACCGGAACACTGGCCCCGCCCGATATAAAACGAACGAGACGCTTACCGGCCGCCCCGGTTAATTGTTTGTCATAAGTAACCTCCAGCCCCACTTTATTGTTATCCCGTAAAAGGCCTATGGTACGAAAGGCAAGCATTTTATAAGGATTTAACCGAATGATTTTTTTATCGGCGATAAAACCGCTTTTATTGCGGCCTAGCCTAACCAGGGGAAAGTTTCTTAATTGCTGATAATCTTTAAAAGACAATTTCTTTTTGAGTAAGAAGTAACGGTCTTTTTCGCGGTAACCGGTCCGCAGAAGCTGTTTGTATTCGGCGGTACTTCCATCGCCAAAAAGCCTGGCTAAAGAATAACTTATGGAGTCTAGATTTTCTTTAAAACGTTTACCATTCTTTTCGCGCAGGCCATCGGCCATAAAATCAATGTAAATATCAAACTGCGGAATACTTGTACTTAGCATACTTCCATCCTCGCTGTAAATGGTTCCGCGTTCTGCATCCAGTTCAACAATGCGCTGGTGTAAACTGTCGCTCATCCCCCTCCAATAACTGCCTTCTGCCCGCTGAATATACACGGCCTTTGCAAAAATGGTAATCCCCACCAGGGCCATTAAAATAAAGCCCAGGTAAACCCGCCACAGTATGTCCTTTTTTATCTCCACAATTACCTTTTCTAATATTGATTTCCACTTGTATTTTAATTGGCCGGGGGCGCCATCATTTTAATTTTCATTGGCGGCACGCTGTCTGCCTCAAGCCCAATTGGCGCAGCCGCTTTTACCAATTCACTTTCCCGGCTTCTAAACATCATTTCACTTTTAATGGTCTTATACTCGTATTGCAGGTCTTTTAATTTTCGGGCTGTGTCGTTAATCCGCCTTATGCGATTATCGGCCATGTGCCCGTTGGCTATATATAAAACCGCTAATGCCGACAGAAACAGAAAGAAGCCCAGGTTATTTAATATCCAGTCATAACTCAACATTTCGCCAAATGCCCTTATGGTGTTTTTCTTGGGCGCAACGGCCTTTTTCTCATCGGCATTTGGCGAAATTGTTTCGTTATTATTTTCGGTCGGGTTATACATTTTTTATGTGCTTATGGCCGTAACAGGCAACGGTTTTGTAATTCTGCCAGATGCGTTGCATGCAATGCATCTACAATGTTTGTCGTTACGTCTGATGCGTTGCATGCAACGCGTCTACGATGTTTGTCGTTACGCTATATGTTTTGCCAGATGCGTTGCGTGCACCGCGTCTACAGTTTTTCGGCTATTCGTAATTTGGCGCTTCGGCTACGGACATTTCTTTTTGTTTCCTCGCTTGTTGCCACCATCGGTTTTTTGGTAATGATCTTTAATTCGCTTTTCCGGTCGTCCTGTATCAATGGATTATCATTAGCCGCCTCGTCAAATGAACCAAACTTGAAAAAGTTCTTAACCAACCGGTCTTCTATCGAATGAAAGGTGATTATTGCTGCCCGCCCGCCAGGTTTTAACACTCCCGGTATCTGCTGCAGCATTTCTTTTAATGATCCCATTTCATCATTTACTTCTATTCGCAACGCCTGGAAAACCTGCGCCAGGTATTTATTGGGATTGCCTTTTACCACCGGGTTTAATAAAGATTTTAACTGGGCAATGGTTTGCAGCGGTACCTGGTGGCGTTTTTCAACAATATGCTTTGCCAGGGTCTTCGAATTGGTCACTTCACCATATTGTTCAAAGAGCTTGTGCAACTGCTGCTCGCTGTATTTTTTCAGCAAAGTAGCTGCGGTCATTTCTTGTCGTTGGTCCATCCGCATATCCAGCGGACCGTCAAACCTGGTAGAAAAGCCGCGGTCGCCCACATCAAACTGGTGGCTGCTAACCCCCAGATCTGCCAAAATACCATCCACCTGTGTAAACCTGTTCAACCTTAAAAAACGCTGCAGGTACCTAAAATTGGCAGGTACAAAAACAAGGCGTTCGTCGGGCGGCAGGTTATTCTGCGCATCGGCATCCTGATCAAAAGCAATCAACCTTCCCTGTTTATTCAGTCTCTCTAAAATTCCTTTGCTATGGCCCCCGCCTCCGAACGTACAATCCACATATACGCCGTCGGCCTTTATATTTAGCCCTTCTATCGCCTCATTAAATAAAACAGGAACATGATAAGTCTGGCTATCGTTATTTTGAGCGCCATCTATTGCCTTGTCCTCATTATCCTTTTTCATTATACCCGATATTTACCCAGTCATACATTGGGCGCTTTATTTTGCCCGCCCATCACCTTGGTGGCTAACTTGCTGTATGTGTCAGACGAAAATTCTTCAAAGAGCTGTTTATATCTGACAGTATCCCAAATTTCAATTTTGTCGCCCAGGCCAATCAGAATTATGTCTTTTTGCAACCCGGCATATTCTTTTAAAGAAGATGGAAGCAGCATTCTGCCCGCCACATCCAGTTCAACTTCCGTTATCCCGCCTAAAAATCTTCTTCGAAAAATCCTGTTGTCTTCATCAAAATCGTTTAACTGACTAACTTGCTGCTCGGTAACTTCCCAACTTTGCTCAGTGTATAATGTCAAACATTTTTCTATGCCGCGATTAAGCATGAATACAGTAGTTCCTTCAGGCAGTTTTTTTTTAATTCCTGCCGGCAAGAGAAAGCGAGCCTTCGCATCTACCGTAGCCTCATATTCGCCTCGAAAAGTTGACATTTATGCTTTTAAGGTTTGATTTTACCATTAATTACCACAAAATAACACTTTTTCCCACTTTAATGGCAAATAAAAAGTTCATCTTTTTATCCACAGGAAAATATTTACTTAAAGTGAGGCTGGCATTGATTTACAGCGCTATTTGTTAATAAAACGGTTACCAGCGTGTGAATAGGCGTGGATAAGTTGTGCAAATTGGACAATACGAATTGACCTTCAACGAATTACCTCGGCTTAAATGATAAGTAAAATGAAAATTTAGTGGCGGAGGTTTCATCGTCATTCCCAGGTTTACTTTTTACATCATAAAGTAATTTTCACTATAAAAGCGGCTTGCCAGGCAATTATTCTTGATTAAATTTTTTAGAACTTATGGACCCCCAATTGTTACAGATCAAAGATTTTACCTACGAGCTTCCACCGGAACGGATAGCGAAATATCCCTTGCCTGAAAGGGATCTTAGTAAATTATTGGTGTATAAAAATGGAGCTATTTCGCAGTCCGTTTATCGCGAAGTGGCCGACTTTTTACCCAGCGATGCTTTGCTGATTTTTAATAATACCAAGGTGGTAGAAGCCAGGCTGCTTTTTAAAAAGGCGTCTGGCGGCATGATCGAAATTTTTTGCTTTGAACCCGGTGACGAATACGCTAACATTACCTCTGCCATGCTACAGCAAGGAAAAGTGTTTTGGAAATGCCTGGTAGGGGGAGCGAGTAAATGGAAAAGAGGTGCGATCCTTGAAAAAAAGTTAGCCACCCCTCAAGGAGAGATACTGCTACAGGCAGAAATCATTAAAAGGCTACAGGATTATTTTGTGATCGGCCTTTCTTGGATGCCCATACATATTTCGTTTGCAGAAATATTGCATTTGGCCGGGCAGGTGCCGCTACCCCCTTATTTGCAAAGGCAGGCAGAAGATGATGACAAAGAAAGATACCAGACCATCTATGCCCGGTACGATGGTTCGGTAGCTGCCCCCACTGCAGGGCTCCACTTTACAGACCATATATTTGAGCAATTAAAAGGTAAAGGCATTCACTGGGATTTTGTTACGCTACATGTGGGCGCAGGAACGTTTAAGCCTGTAAAAAGCGATCTCATAGCAGAACACGAAATGCATTCGGAATTTATTGACGTAACAAAAAATAGTATTGAAAACATCAAAAAAAATTTACAAAAAGCGGTTATTGCGGTAGGCACTACCTCGCTACGAACTATTGAAAGTTTGTATTGGCTGGGTTTAAAAGTCAGCAACAATCCGGCGATAACCGCTGAGGAATTTGATGTCCATCAATGGGAGCCTTACCAGACTAACGCCGACATTAGTGCTGAAAAAGCGCTGGATCATCTCATAAACTGGATGGAGAAAAACGGAAAAGAGCGGCTGATCACCAAAACCCGGATTATGATCGCGCCAGGGTATAACTTGAAAATAGCAACTGCATTGATCACTAATTTTCATCAGCCTCAATCAACCTTGTTATTATTAATTGCTGCTATAGCAGGTGAGCAATGGAAAGAAATGTATGCTTATGCCCTAAAAAATGATTTCAGGTTTTTGAGCTATGGCGATGGATGCCTGATATTTAAACAGAGGTGACTGCATGAAATCTGACGAGGTTTGGACTTTCAATTAATCAGGTATTGAATTTATTTTCCCGCATCCATCTTTTCGGTTACCGCAGGCACTTCCACCGTAAAGCAGCTTCCTTTGCCTAATGTACTTTCCACCTTTATTTTTCCATGGTGAACATCCACCACAGTTTTTACATAACTCATACCTAAACCAAAACCTTTTACATTGTGGATATTGCCGGTGTGCGCCCTGTAGAATTTTTCAAAAATTCGTTTAACGGTTTCTTTGTTCATGCCAATTCCGTTGTCTTCAACCTTTATACATACCCATTTGCCATGATTGGTAAGGCTCACTTTAAGCAACAATTTTTCTTTGGAATACTTAATAGCATTATCAACCAGGTTTGAAAGCATGTTGGTGAAATGGCCATCATCCGCAAGTATCAAATCGTTTTGAGCGTTGAAATTTATTTCTACCTCGCCCTGCTTATCCTCAATTTGAAGGCGATGATTATTCAGTGCATTTTGCAGCAGATCCTGGGCATGCACCTTTTGCATATTCAGTTTCAGCTCTTGTTTATCCAATAACGCAGCCTGTAAAATGGTCTCCACGTGTTTGTTCATCCGCTTATTTTCTTCCTTTATGATACCGCTGAAATAACTCATTTTCTCCACATTGCTTTGTACTTTCTCGTTGCGCAGGGCATCTACCGCCAACGAAATAGTAGCCAGCGGCGTTTTAAACTCGTGGGTCATGTTGTTAATGAAATCCGTCTTTATCTGGCTAAGTTTTCGCTGGCGCAGCATGGTTTGTACCGTAAGCGCAAAAGCTGCAATGATTATGAGTGTAAACAACACAGACCCGATCATCATCCATATTAATGAGCCCCAAACCTGTTTTGTAAAATCTGGTATTATCAAAATAAGGTGCTCATAGGGCACCAAACCTTCCAGCTTTGAGCCTGTTTCGGGAATGATGGGTTGAATAAGGGTTTTATTATGGACTGTATCCTCGGCCTCGGTTAAAAAAGCTGCCGATTGCATTTCCAGCTTATACAAATTAGAGTTGGAATAGATGGCAAATTCAAAACCTACGCCTTTCAACCCTTTGTCTTTAAAAGCGTTTTGAAGTTTTTCCCTTATTTCAAATTCTGAAAAATGCTGGGCAATTGTGGGGCGTCCAAGAGTATAGCCAAAATCGTCGGGCAACAGGCCCAAACTTGGTTTACGCGGAATTTTCATATATGGTGCCGACGATGCATTGGCACTAAGATCGAGCGAAACCCTCGTTACCGCTTCTTCTATTCTCGACATGGTCTGCTCCTGCCGAAGAATGATCATGTTTTTAAACCAGCTTACCTGCAGAACAAAAATTCCGAGGAGAGAAAGCGTAATCAGTAAGACAATAATGGGGAAAATTCTCTTCATTACCACAAATATAATAGCAGCACACCCCGTTTACTACTGGCTATTTAGGTTTACAATCAATTTAACGAAGCCACAAAATATTTTTGCCCGTTACTTTTTGCAAAATCCTTTTTAGTATTTACTTTTCAACTATGGATGAGTTAATACCTGGAAAGTTATTGATTGCGGATCCTTTTCTAAGGGATCCGAATTTTAAGCGGTCGGTTATCATCATTTGCGAACACCAGGATTCTGGCAGTTTTGGATTTGTATTAAATAAAGAATATCCGCAGCCATTGGGCGAACTAATCAGCGATCTTCATCATTCTGATTTTCCCGTTTATTATGGCGGCCCGGTCCAACGGGATACAATTCATTTTTTACACCAATGCCCTGACCTGATAACCGGCGGTTTTGAAATATGCGATGGAATATATTGGGGTGGAGATTTTAGCGATGTAGTTGAATTGGTGAATTTGCAAAAATTATCCCCTAAAGACATACGGTTTTTTCTAGGCTACAGCGGATGGGGAGAAGGCGAGCTGGAAGAAGAGATGAAGCAGAAAAGCTGGATCACGTCTTGGGCCAATAAACGCTTAATATTTAGGCAGGATGCAGACAATACCTGGAAAGATG
Organism: Chitinophagales bacterium; assembly: GCA_038204535.1. Lineage (GTDB taxonomy): Bacteria > Bacteroidota > Bacteroidia > Chitinophagales > Chitinophagaceae > Segetibacter. The sequence continues at coordinate 23,296 of JBBRCW010000050.1, forward strand.
CTTTAATGCAGCTCGGGGGTGAATACCAGCAGATGATCAATTATCCTATTGACCCGCAGTTAAATTGACCTGAATTAATTTGATATAATAGAAAAAAGGCTCCTTTACAGGAAGCCTTTTTTGTTTATTGATCGGGTTATTATTTTAAATTAAAAACTACACCTGCATTGGCGCCAATTGTATTCAGGTTAGACAAACCATTTTTATTATAGGCCGCATAATTGTAAGATGCCCCTAATTTAAAGCCGGTGTTGCTATTGTTGCGGTTAAAGGGAACTAGTATTCCTGCCCCTGCACTGGCGGTAAAAGCAGCAGAATTGCTGCTGGTGGGAAACTCACCGAGGTACTGTTTATAACTTACCATACTAACACCAGCCCCAGCCGATACATAAGGTTGTATAATAGCAGGCTTTTTACCCATAGGTGAATAGGTTCCGTTCACCAATAATGGCACAACCAGCATGCTGTTGCTAATGACCGCCGAAACTACCTCATTACCCTGTGTGTGGTAAATAGCACGTCCATATTTTTGATAATAATCCTGGTAGCCAGATTGAAGGCCCAGAGAAAAAGCCGGACTTATTGCATAAGTCAATTGCCCTGTTACTCCATTAAACGAAGTATTGCTGATATAATCGTTTTTAAAGCTGTTGAGCGGTGCACTTATATTATATCCAAGCTGAAACTGCACTTTATTGGGTGCCTGCGAAAATGATTCGGTTGTAAATAACATTGTGGCCAAAACCGACAGCGCCACTGCATATATTTTCATCGTTTAGATTATTTTAGTTTGTTTTAAGATAGGGTGACTGGTCATACAAGGTTTTAATCTGTGCATTGGCATCGCCCGAAAAAATACCCGATCCGCGGATGAGGCCGGTCCAGACAATATCAATTTTATTGTTCGCCGCCGCATTTTTCAGATCCAACAAATCCACCGATAATGCACCTTCGCGAATGGTATAGGTTGCATAACCGTACGGCATATAATAGTTATACCCACCATATCCCCAGTAGTATGGATCGTTATACCCACCATAACCATTGTAGTAATTGTCATACACAAGTACGCCCGAAGATGTGTTGTATATTCTGGTAATATTTACACCTACATCAGGATTGTTTTGTTTACCTACTTCGGTGTAACCGGTAGCTTTCATTTGATTTTTAGCGGCATTTATAAATGCCTGGTCAGTTGCCTTTAACTCCCTGGTAGCCCTTCCGTTGTTTACTACCGTTACCGAATCGGAAATGCTGAAAGTTTTATACGAAGAGAAATTTACCGTGGAGTCATAATTTGTCATATATATCCTCGACTCTTCTGTTGTTAGATTGTTGAGCGGTTCTTTTGTACAGCCCGTAATAAAACCCGCCAGTACCAGGAAACCGGCCAGGAGTATGTGATTGTTTTTCATGTTACCTTCCTTTCTTTTAAATTGTTTAATTTTTTGTCTGATAAATAAACGCAAACAAGATGCCCGTAGATGCTAAAATGTGCTAAAGAAAGGTTATCGAAACATTAAAATACCAGGCAATTTGGAAACCAGCAGGCGTGTTATTTTTCTAATATTCATTCTGTTATCAAATACCAATTAACCGATATTAAATTGAGTCTTAAATGCAAAAAGCCCCCCGGTTAATACCCGGGAGGCTTTCTTTTAAGGAAATATATTTTGTAAAAATTATTCCACAGGATTTGCACCCTCCACCAAAACAGTGGCTTTATTATTCAGCATCTCAACAAAACCACCTTGTATTGCAAAGCTGGATGTACTGTTCTTATCTTTCAACACCTTTAAAGTGCCTTGCTTTAAAGCGCTCACTATTGGAGCATGCCTGTCTAAAATCTCCAGCGAGCCATCAATGCCCGGCAACTGAACGCCATAAACATCGCCACTATATATTTTTTTTTCAGGAGTTAATATTTCGAGTGTCATTTTTTTTATTGATCTAATTATTATTCAGCAGACTTCTAATATCAAACTGCTCCTCAAATTACTTGGCAGCTGCTATCATTTTCTTACCCTTCTCCATGGCCTCTTCCAAAGTTCCAACAAGGTTAAAGGCAGCCTCAGGATAGTCATCAACCTCACCATCCATAATAGAGTTGAAAGCACGAATAGTATCTTCAATATTAACAAATACTCCTTTTAAACCGGTAAACTGTTCTGCCACATGGAAGGGCTGGCTAAGAAAACGCTGTACTTTACGTGCACGGGCAACTATCAGTTTATCTTCTTCACTCAATTCGTCCAAACCAAGTATTGCGATAATATCCTGCAATTCCTTGTAACGCTGCAGAATTAGTTTTACCCTGTTTGCACAATCGTAATGCTCATCGCCCACGATCAATGGGGTAAGAATTCTAGAAGTACTATCCAATGGATCCACCGCCGGATAAATACCCAAATCAGCGATCTTACGGCTTAGTACAGTAGTTGCATCCAGGTGCGCAAAGGTTGTTGCCGGGGCCGGATCGGTAAGGTCATCCGCAGGTACATATAC
>JBBRCW010000051.1:0-25765 GCA_038204535.1 Chitinophagales bacterium
CTGGAAAGATGACTGTTAATTGAAGTGTGCTTTTTATTGATCTATTTGACGAAAAATAAAAAATTATAGAATAGAGCATCACGATATAAAAAAAATTTCTCAACCGGTGCAACGTATTCTCATCATTGAAGGGTGCGACGCCTATAAAGCAGGGGCTAGTGAAGAAGATGGCTAACAAAAAAGAAAATTGTATAATGGATAATCCAATATTACCGGAGTTACATTCATTAAAAACCTTTATGAAACCTATCTACTGAAATCAAACAAGGTGGCTGTAAATAAGGCCCGTTCCTTCTTTTTAAAGATTACATTCCAATTACCGTAGTAACGTAAAACTTTTGGCACCAAAAGCCCATCAATCTTATCTAACTGAACCTCCATAGTAACATTAAAATCATAAACGCCTGTATTATAACTAAGGCTATAATTCCGGGCAATAATATCAAGGTTGGCCGCATTAAACCAGGTAGTCATTTCATCGATTACAATATTGCTTTTTTCAAATGCCGAAAGATCAGTACGCGGCGTAATGGTAAATACATAAGAGGATTTACCCATAAACTCTTTTACATCAATTTTATAATCGTATAATTTGCTTACGTCGTCGTTAAACAGCGCCACTTTATTACCTAGAAAGGGAATACCAGAGATTTTGGTGCCGGGATTGAAAAATAATTGCTTTAGTTGCTCTTTATGTTTTTCAATACCTCCTTTGCCCCTGGTTGAAAAGTTCTTTCCGGCTACAATATTGTTTTCTCCACATACCCTTCCCTTTGTAAAAAATAAACTGGCGTATAACTGAGCCGTCGTATAGTTGTAGTTGCCTTTTTTGTCAAAAAAATTGCCGGTAGTTTTCTGTTCCAACGTTTGCATGGTGCGACAATTGCCCTGATAAACCTGTTTTGTTTTACTAAGAAGCGAGGCCTCAATATTTCCCTTTTTATCCAGCATTTTTATATCGTTAAACGCTGAAAAATTAAGAATGTGAAGATTGCGAAAAGCCTTATAAAATGTGGTGTCGTTTTTAACGTAGTCTATGAAAGTGCCGACATTAAAATTATTTCGAACCACTACTTCGGAGAGTAAGAAAACCTGATTTTTGTATATTACTGAACTGTCCTGGGCAATCAATCTTGTATAGCCGGCAAGAAGCATCAATAACAACAGAGAGATCCTGTTCATTTTACAATCATCATCTTATAATCCACCTTAATCTTTCCTTTACTTATATCGCTTAATTTACGTTGCAACAATTTTCGTTTCAGCGGCTTAATGTAATCTATAAAAAGCTTTCCCTCTATGTGATCGTATTCATGTAAAATTATCCTTGCAGTTATGCCTTTAAATGTATCCTGGCGCTGATTAAAATTTTCATCCATATAACCCAACGTCACTGTTTCGGGCCTGTAAACATCTTCGCGAATTTTTGGAATGCTAAGGCAACCTTCATTATATGCCCATTCATCTCCTTTCAGATTAACCATGTGGGCATTAATAAAAACCTTTTTTATTCCCGGTTCATCGGGATATTTACCCATTTCATCTTCATCAAGATTACCAAATATTTGCTCACTGTCCATTACAAACAATCGGATATTTCGATTAATTTGCGGGGCTGCCAAACCCACCCCATTACTGGCATACATTGTTTCCCACATATCTTCCAGCAACTTATCCAATTGGGGGTAATCAGGCGTTATTTCCTGGCTAATTTTTCTCAATATCGGCGCTCCATAAGCTACTATCGGTAATATCATAATTTAATAATGCCCTTTGGCAGTGAAATTTAGGTTTCTTCGAAAGTTAGTAAAGAAAACATTTTTTTAAAGAAAATGATTGAAATACCCAACGAGCGGCTCAAATTTAACGAAGCGAACCAATGTCTTTGTCACCGGAAATATTCCAAAACCTGGGATGAAATTATTGGAAATTGCCCAGGTATTCCTGTAACATAATAGTGGCAGCAATCTCGTCGATGGTGTTTTTATTTTGCCGGGCTTTTTTTTTCATTCCGCTTTGCACCATACTTTGAACTGCCATTTTAGATGTATATCGTTCATCGACTTTTATAATAGGAATGTGCGGAAAAACTTTTACAAACCTGTTAATAAATGCCTGAACCAGTGGAGTGGCATGTGTATCTGAATCGTCTAAGTTAGTGGGATGACCAATAATTACTTTTTCTACTGATTCACTTTTAAAATAATCTGTCAGATAGGCCTCCAGATCTTTTGTATGAAGCCCGGCAAGGCCCGTAGCAATTAACTGTAACGGATCGGTAACTGCCAGGCCAGTTCGTTTTGATCCATAGTCAATTGAAAGTATTCGGGCCATAAACTTATTAAAACAGGTTAATTACTGGTAAAGAAAAGTATAGGTTCAAACCAAAAATAAATCTGCAAGCACAAAAATGGCAAACACCACACTAGCAACACCATTGGCAGTCATAAATGCAATATTTACTCGTTTTAAATCGTGTGGTTTTACAATGGAATGCTGATAAAAAAGCATGCTTCCAAAAATGACTACACCTAACCAATATAGCCAGCCAAAGGCACCTAAAACCCCCGCAAGCACTACAAAGACGGCGCTAAAAATGTGAAGCCCTTCAGAAACTTTGAGTGCTTTCACCTTACCGGCAATCGCAGGTATAGAATATAGGTTTTGGGATTGATCAAATTCAACATCCTGCATAGCATAAATTATATCGAAACCGCTCACCCAAAACAAAACCGTTAATGAAAACAACACTGGCAAAAGTTCAAATTTGCCTGTGACAGCCAAATACGCGCCAATGGGTGCCAAAGACAAACCCAGCCCCAGCACCAGGTGGCATAAACGGGTGAAACGCTTGGTATAACTGTAAAATAGAATTATTAACAGGGCAACGGGACTTAGAAAAAAACAGATCCTATTGATAAACCAGGTACAAACAATAAAGGCAATGCAGTTAAAAATCACAAAACGCAGTGCATTTTCCGAAGAAATTATGCCAGCCGGAATTTCGCGAATAGCAGTTCGAGGATTTTTAGCATCAAAATTTTTATCGAGCCAGCGATTAAACCCCATTGCTGCACTTCGGGCGGTTACCATACAAAGCAAAACCAACGCAAAACGAATTACCAAGTCAGCAAAAGATTGCGGAAAGCCGCTGTCGGCAGGTACCGAAAATTTTAGACTCTGGTTTGAAAATAATGGCGCATATTGATTGAATGCTCTGACGCCCAGAAAAAACCCAATCATGGCAAAAGGCAACGCAAAAACGGTATGGCTAAACTTTACAAGTGATAAATAATTCTTAATGGTTGACATTCTGCAAAAATAAAAGAAGGATCTCGTGAAAAACCAATCGACGCCTGTTTATAACAAGAATGCAAACAATAAGTTTTCTGATAAGTATAAATGTTGCCTTCGTATTTAACTATCGAAGCCATTTAAGACAGCATAAAAGCTTATTTGATTCCAAGGGCTTTTCGCCGTTTCAATTCTTTCTCTATTAAAATAAGTTCGCGGCCGGTTTGTCCTCTTACACTTTTGTTTTCATGGGCTCGGCGCATTAGATAAGGAATAACGTCGTTAATGGGGCCAAAAGGCAGGTATTTACTTACTGAAAAACCTTCTTCAGCCAAATTGAAAGTAATGTTATCGCTCATGCCATACAATTGAGAAAAATGAACTGCCGGATGGTTGTGCGGCAAATTATTCTTTTCCATTAACCCGGCTGCAAGAAGATTACTTTGTTCGTTATGCGAAGCTATTATACAAGATGTATCGTTGATATTATCAATACAAAATTCTACAGCAGCGTTAAAATCATTATCGGTAGCTTGTTTATTTGGCTGAATGGGCGAAGGATACCCCTTACTAACGGCACGATCCCTTTCTTTTTCCATATATGCACCCCTTACCAATTTTACACCTAGTTTAAAGTTATGCTGACTTGCAATACGATGCGACAATTGCAAAAAGTGCAGACGGTCTGTTCGATACAACTGAATGGTGTTATAAACAATTACTTTTTCCTGATTAAAAACTTCCATCATTTCCATGGTCAGTCTGTCAACAGGGTCTTGTATCCAGCTTTCTTCTGCATCTATCAGAACCCCAATATTCTTTTGGGCCGCTACCTCGCATATACTATACATGCGATCTCTTACCCTGCCCCATTCTTCTTCTTCGGCTTCGTTATCGTGTACACCCGACCTTAACCTGGGCGCTTCGTTCAATGTTTGTAATAATCCAAAACGGGCAATCCCGGTTACTTTCACGCTAATAAAAGGTATCGTCTTTTTTGTGGAAGCATAATTAATGACCTTAATAAATTCCTCTGTTGTACGATCAAAATACTCCTCACCTTCCTTTCCCTCTACACCATAATCTAAAATAATTTGAACCCCGTATTTCTCTAAAATATCACTTGTTGCAGCTGTTTCCTCTAGAGTTTCTCCCCCAACAAATTGCTGAAAAATCGTTTTGCGCATTAGCCCCTTTACAGGTAAACCCAGTTTAATTGCCAATGGAGATAAACGAACTCCTAATTGTATCAATACAGGATTATCCATGGTTTTGAATAAAAACCTGGCCATTTTTATTTGCTTGTTGGTTTTGTAAGCAAATGCATTTTCAGTATTGTCAAAGGAAATATTCATATTTAAGCATATTCGATGCGAATATCGGTAGACCTTAGAGAAGTAAAAAATTTGAGTACTCTATCTTCAATAAAATACACCTATAAAATTTATACAATTGAACAATGAAAGAAGACAATTGTTGGATACTTCAACTAATATAATTCAAATTTAGCAAAACCTTTGTTCTCTAGTTTTTTCTCCCCCATTTGTTCTAAAATCAGCATTCAATCCATTCAACTATTTAAGTTACTTAGGTAGAAGCAAAAAAAATGGATGGTTTGTGCTAAGGCTTCCTGCATAGTTACCTGTATGTTCTCCCTAAAAGCATGCGAATTGGCCTATTGAAAAAACCATACCAATGTTTCTGCGTAAATAGAGGCCTTCATATTCATCTGGACAATCAATAACGAGTTGAAACGACCAATGAGACTGAGGCAGGGGAGCCAGCATTCGCACCTGTGACTGTACTTACTTGCCCATTCTATTACCTTTGCGCAAATTATTTTAAATGGAAGGAAAGAAGGCCAGTGTAAGTTTCACGATCATGAATGAAATAGTACTGCCAAACGATACCAATACTTTCGGAAATCTAATGGGCGGACGATTAATGTACTGGATGGATATAGCAGCGGCAATTGCCGCAGGCAAACATTGCAATTTTCCCAGCATGACGGCGAGTGTTGACAATCTAAGCTTTAAGAATGCCATAAAACTGGGCAATGTGGTTCATATAGAAGCAAAGGTTTGCAGGGCGTTTACCACATCAATGGAAATTCATATAAAGGTTTGGGGCGAAGACCTTTTGCATCAATATACCTATGAAAGCAATGAAGCGTATTTTACATTTGTTGCACTTGACCCCAATGGCAAACCCCGGCCCGTACCCGCATTGATACCCGATAGCGAAGAAGAAAAAAGATTGTACGACGGCGCTCTAAGAAGAAGACAATTAAGATTGATACTGGCTGGAAAAATGAAACCTCACGACGCCAACGAACTAAAGGCGCTCTTTACCTCGCCGGGAGTTGTTACAGGAGAATAAACGATTTTTATTAGAAACGAGTGAAGCGTATTTAAACACCAATGAAATGCTTACTTGTCCACAGCACTCATGACATGATGCCCGCCTTTCATCATAAATTTTTTGCTTTGCTCAATGGCGTCCATTACCTGTTCTAAAATCTGCTCGTGGGGTAACGAGTAATCAATAACCATTGGTTCTTTAAACTTAACAGACAACAAAGTGCCTTTCTTTTTAAACACCAATCCTTTTTTTGTAAAGGCGCGCCAAAAACCATTAATTACAATCGGCACCACTATGGGGTGGTTGTTTTTTATAATAAAAGATGTACCCTTTCTACCGGGTGCAAAAGGTTTTGTGGTGCCCTGGGGAAAAGTGATGACCCAACTGCCTTTTAAGGCGTCTGTTATTTTTCGTGTATCCGAAGCATCTAACCCTTTTCTAATTTCGGTACCTTCGGCCCGCCAGGTGCGCTTTACAGTCAATGCACCTGCCAATTTAAATAAACGGCTTATCCAGCTGCCATTCATCGTTTCTTCGGCCGCAACATAGTAAAGGTTGGTAAATGGATTTAAAAGATAAATAGGTATACCCAGCCTGTTTTTTCTACGCCATTTTACCGCTGCAAATATGTGTAAGAAAGTTATTACATCTGCAAAATATGTTTGGTGATTACTTACAAACAGTACATTTTTCCTTGGGAGGTCAGCAATATGCTCCGTTCCTTCAATTTTCAATTTATTTATTATTGCCAAACCTGGGTAGGTAATAACACCTACAATTCCGTAGATGATGGCACGGACAATTCTTATATGTTTTAATCGGTCTGCGAATGAACTCATTATATAAACTTTACGGCAGCCAGGGGGATGCAAAATAAGGAATGTAAAGTTATTGTTAACTATAGTTTGGATTAATTTTTGGTTTATGTAATCCGGTTTTTGAATACATCCTGATTAAAAATTTATAATTATGAAAAAACTTATCGCAACAGTAATGGTTTTAACCAGTGTTATTTTAGCGCATGCCCAAACCGGCGAAAACATTAACCGGCAAAAAATGATAAATGTAAACGGAACTGCTGAAATGGAAATAGTACCCGACGAAATATATGTTCAAATTGCTTTACGGGAGTATGCAAAAAAGGGCAACGGCAAAGCGGATATTGATGAAATAAGAAAAAACTTTCTCAAAAACGCGCTTTCCATCGGGATAGCTGACAGCAATATATCTGTTGAAAGCTACCAGGGATGGGACGGCAATTATTGGTGGTACCACAAGAATAAAAAAAAGAACCCTGATATGATGGCGGGTATCACCTACCAGGTTAAATTATCAGGCACAAAAAAAATGGATGAACTGGTGGCTAAACTGGATGATGAAGCTACAGAGCGTTTCAACATATCGAAAGTATCGCACAGTAAGTTGGATGAATATAAAAAACAACTTAAAATTCAGGCGGTAAAATCTGCCAAAGCAAAGGCCGTTTACCTGACCGAAGCCATTGGCGAAAAAATTGGAGAGGCCGTTATTATTAATGATCCGAACGAAATTAGCAATTATCCGCGGCCGGTATATGCCAATGCCATGCTTAAACAGGCTAATTTTGAAGGAGTGCCCGCAGATGAACCAAATATAGATTTTAAGAAAATTAAGCTTCAGTTTGAAGTGAATGTCTCGTTCGCCCTTCTATAATGCAGAAGCTGCAATCTCGAGAGGCTGTATCACTTTTAAAGGAGGGCTTTGAGAATCGCCTAAACGGTCCTCACCATCCCAAAAGAATCCGAAATAAAGAGGTTGTCTCATTTGTTTTGAGACAGCCTTTTTTTGTTTAATAGATTTTATACCCGCATTTATTGAATTTTATATCGATTTTTATCGGTACCTCTTCGTACAATTAATCTTAATAAAGTCCCTTTCATGAGAAATTTTCTTAAACAGGTAAACTTTGCGCTGCGGGGCATACGCTATTTTATTAGTAATGAACGAAATGCCCGCATACAGGCAGCGATCGCGGTTTTGGTGATTACCGCCGGATTTATTTATAAAATATCAACCATTGAATGGTGTCATATATTGCTCTGTATGGCCTTGGTTTTATCTCTTGAAATGTTGAATACGTCCATAGAACGTATATGTTTGCTATTGTCTGAAGGGTATCATCCGGTAATAAAAATTATTAAGGATGTAGCAGCCGGAGCGGTTTTGATTGCCGCCATCGTTTCTGCAATAATAGGTGTCATTATTTTTCTACCGCACGTTCTAAATTAAATACCGGCATTAAATTATTGTGACAATAATTGACCAGATACAGACCTTGCTGATAACCTAAAAAAAAATGCGCCCGGCCCGGCTGACGTAGTCTGACTGGCCAATGAAGAAGGGACCAATCCACCAGATGAGCTTTTCTTCCGGGAGACTACCCGCCGTAGCTGGCGTCTATGAGCTATCATCAAAAAACGCCTAACCAACATTCAAATACCATTAGTTATTCACCTGCTAATAACACCAGGTAGTTATCTTTGGCGCCTTAAAATGGCATAATGAAGTTGACTACAGTAATATTTGATATGGATGGCTTGCTTATAGACAGCGAACCATTGTGGAGCGAAGCAGCCGATGAGGTTTTTAATTATTATGGAAAAAAACTGACACCACAGGAATATGCGACAACAACGGGTTTAAGAACCCGTGAATTTGTAGCCTGGTGGCTGAGAGATTATCAATTTGACCAACCTGAACTGGCCTTAGCTGAGAAAAAAATTATAGACCTGGTAAATGAAAAGGTTGCTGATAAGGGAAAAATGTTACCGGGAGTACACCACATTATCAATTTTTTTCATGAGCGGAATTTTAATATCGGGCTGGCAACATCTTCTCCCCTCTCGCTGGTAAATACGGTAAGCGAGCTATTAAAAATCTCGCCTTACCTGCAGGCGATAACGTCGGCAGAACACTTGCCTTATGGAAAACCACACCCGCAAGTGTACCTGGATTGTGCTACGCAGCTAAACGTTTCGCCAATGGAATGCATATGTTTTGAAGACTCAGTTAATGGTATGATAGCAGTTAAAGCAGCGAGGATGAAATGTGTGGTTGTGCCCGAACACTCTGTTCAAAAAAGCGATAAATGGGCATTGGCCGACCTGAAGCTTTCATCGTTACAAAACTTTAATGAGCTTCATTTTAACCTGCTGTAATAATATTTCATTATTTAGCCAATATTTCCTGCTTTGCTAACTTAAGGCAATAAGTAATTCAGCCTATATCCTTTACGTTCCTGCCAGTTTACAAAAGGGCTAGCCAGATCAATGCCTTTATATCAGTCTTTAAATCCCGGATTACATAAACGAAAGATGCCCTCAAATTGAGGGCATCTTTTATAGGTCATAGGGTTTTATGAATTACCTGGCTATTACCAGTTTTTCGTTCAGTATTTGCCCGTCGGTAATTACCTCCACGTAGTAACTTCCCGCCGCCAATTTAGAAATATTGTTCAGGTTCACCACATTAGATCCTGCACTTACCGGGTTATTAACAGCCGACATTACCCTGCCAAATGCGTCAATTATTCTAATGGTGGCCATTCCATCTTTTATCGAATTAATCTTAAGCTGCACAAAGGTTTTAGCAGGGTTCGGATATAAGCCGATATTTAATGATGCCTTACCAGAAAGTTTGAACGAAAGTATATTACTATACTTATTGCTGCCTGAGTTGTCAACCATGCTAAGGCGATAGTAAACTACCTGGCCGGAAACGCTGGTTACATTGTCGGCAAAAGCATACGAAGTATTGACAACCGAGTTTCCACGTGCTTTTTGCTTGCCAATCGCTACAAAGTTCACTCCGTCTATACTACGCTCTATAGTGTAGTTGTTCAGATTGTTTTCGGTAGCCGATATCCAATATAAGTTTGTAACCCTGTTATTTAAGTTGCCATTAAAGTCAACCAGGTTTACAGGTAAAATAAACACGTTTCTCCAGTCGCGGTCTGCACCAGTAGCACAATCGCCCGGAGCGCTTTGCGGCAATTGAGCATTGCTTCCCGATGGCATAGGACCATCAAAACTACCATTCGGGCCCATGTTACTGTGGGTAACATTATTGGTAAGGTTTCCGATAGCCGTAATAATATTAAATACATCAAACTGATCTATCAAACCATCGCCATCTGTATCGGCAAAATTGGTTACAAAGTTTCCGGAAATTCCTGAACCTTCATTCACATCAGGCACACCGTCGTTATCCGTATCAAGGTCATAAATATCGGGTGTTCCGTCTCCATCTTTATCATAAGGCGTAATTCCGGCGGCCCTGCGGTTGCAAGAGCTTAAATTAATATCATACGCATCATCCAGGCCATCTCCATCGCTGTCTATACCGCTTGGTTGTTTCTCATTACAGGTAGGCTGACCTTCTACATTGTCGGTAATGCCATCATTATCGCTATCAATATCGTAAGGGTTTGGTTTGCCGTCATTGTCATTATCCATCAGGTCAACGCCTTTTGCACCCGGACCTACAATACCGTCATACACATCCTTGACACCATCACCATCGGTATCAGACCCGTCAGCAATACCATCGTTGTCAAAGAAACCTCTTGCTTCGGTCAGGTCAGAAATGCCGTCTCCATCGCTATCTAAATCAAGATAATTTGGAATACCATCCCTGTCAAGGTCCTGAGGTAACAGGCCCGGACCGCCGCACACTGCTGGTGTCTTATCGGCCGAGTTTAATAATCCATCACCATCATCATCTCCACCGTCAACCATTCCATCCCGGTTGGCATCAACCGCCGAAGGATCCCTGGTTTCAACAACATCTAAAATTCCGTCGTTGTCACTGTCCAGATCAAGCTGGTCAATTATTCCATCGCGGTCGGCATCAAAGAAGTCATTCACGCCATCGTTATTGCAATCGCTCCACACAAGTGGTTTATATGGTTTGCCATAGATGTCAACGCCTGCTGGGGTTGGGCATCCCGCAGTTGGATCGAGATAGTTAGGAATACCGTCATTATCACAATCTTTCAATCCATCATATCCGTGGCCTTCAACTACATCAATAATACCATCGTTATCATCGTCTATATCTTCCCAGAAGCCTGCATCCACAGAAGTATCATCTGCACCTGCAAGAAATACCGAAACACAACCACCTAAAGGATCGCTGTCTATTGCATCGTTGCCACCCACATTAACTGGAGATGGTTTAAAGGCAAATGGCTGTGGGGTAACAAAACATACCGTGTATGTACCTGCAGGCAGGTTACTAAAAGTGTACTTACCATTTGCATCTGTAACAGTAGATATTATTGCGCCACCAGGTAATGTCAATTTAACGGTTACCCCGGCCAAACCTAATTCTCCAGCATCCTGAATACCATTGTTGTTACAGTCGTTCCACACGAAATCTCCGATCGATCCGTTCTTTGTAACTATCAAACCAAAGTCTATAGTAAGGTTTCCATTGGAGCCATCACCATCGTTCGTTGGCTCTCCACCGGTGATAAGGGTAACAAAGTTGGTTCTCACTTCGCCAGGCACCGATGTATTTGATCCATTGTTATCGTTGTCAATGTCATCGTTTGGTGTGGAATTAGCAACATTTCCGGCAGCATAACCAACCTGAAGCACTATCCCTACTATATACTTGCCTGGCGTTAATCCGGTAAAGTAATAATTTCCGTTGGCATCAGTTGTCGTTGAGGCAAAAGATGGTCCGTCCGCAACGTTATCTCCATTTGCATCCTCGAAAATTTTCACTACAATTCCGCTAATTCCCGGCTCGCCTGCATCTCTGATTCCATTGTTATTGGCGTCGGCCCAAACCAGATTACCAATAACCAATTGGTTACTTTGGAAACCGGCATCAACGCTGTTATTTGCCACGCCTGCCACCACTTCCACATTTGGAACAATACCACCGATAGGATCACTGTCTATGAAGTCATTACCGCCCACGTTTGGAGGGGTTTCATCAAAACCTGCAGGAGCGGTAAACGCGACACTGTAGGTTGTACCCGGAGGCAAATTGCTGAAGATGTATTTTCCATTGGCATCTGTAGTGGTAGTTTCGGTGGTACCATCGGGATAGGTTAACGTAACGATTACACCAGGTATGCCCGGTTCTCCCGGATCCTGCAATCCATTACCATTTAAATCATTCCATACAAAGTCGCCTATTGCACCGGTATTCGTGCTTCTCAATCCGAAGTCGATATTGTTGGTAGAACCAGTTAAGGTAAATCCGTTGGTACGGATTTCAGAACCCACTATATTTACCCCGTCGTTTTGATTATCGGTGTTTACATCAGTAACGCCGATACTTGATTTACCGTAGCCGAACGGAGGTGCAATACCAACTATGTATTTACCTAACAACAAGCCAGTAAACTGATAGATGCCATTGGAATTGGTAGTGACTGTAGAAATCGCCGGACCATCAGGTATATTGTTTCCATCATCGTCATTGTACAGGTAAACGGTAATATTAGGTATGCCGGGCTCGCCTGAGTCTTGCAAACCGTTGTTATCGGCATCGTTCCAAACAGTGTTTCCTATATAATAGATCCCCTTTCCTTTTAATCCAAAGTCAATATTATTAGAAGATCCCGTAACTGCAAAACCATCGGTGAGAATCTCGCTTCCTGAAACATTAACACCGTCATTCTGGTTATCAGTATTAATATCCGTTACTCCTACATCCGATTTTACGTAACCAGCTGGGGTTGTAATGCCTACAATATAATTCCCGTTGATTACATTAGAGAACTGATATAATCCGTTTCCATCAGTAGTAGTTGTTTTAATTGCAGCTCCATCAGGAATATTATTAAAATCATTATCGGCATACAACCTAACGGTAACATTTGGAATGCCCGCCTCTCCTGCATCAGCAATTCCATTATTATTTGCATCAAACCAAACAAAGTTACCAAGCGTATTAGGTACAGGGCAGTAACCGGCATCTACGGTTACTATATTCTGCCCACTTGCCAGATTGATTGTATTGGTCAATCCCGTAGTCTGCGATGGGTCGCTGTCAATGGTCACATCGGTGCCTACCATTTGAAACGTTAAGATAGTTCCGGAAAGCGCCAGCGGAAATTCTACTTTATAGTTACCTGCCGCTAACCCGGAGAATGTATAAATTCCAATACTGTTAGTAGTCGTTGTTCTTATCACGTTTCCCGATCCGTCCAGTAATTTAACGATTACATTCGAAAGACCAACTTCATCCGGATCTTGTAATCCATTAGCATTTTCATCGTACCAAACCCGATCGCCGATCGATCCTGTTGAACTGCCTTTCAATCCAAAATCAAGCGTAAGATTACCATCGGGACCATCGCCGTCGTTGGTTGGCTCATTAGAAACCGTTACTGTTACAAAATTGCTTCTTATTTCACCGGCCACTGTTTTTATGCCGTTGTTATCATTATCAATATCATTATTGGGATCAAAACTGGTAGCAGTTGTTGCGCCCGCCACAAAACCGGAAGGCGGATTTATTCCCACAAGATAACTGCCCGGTGCAAGAGATATAAACAGGTATTTACCATTGGCATCTGTTGCCTGCGTAGCAATCGGACCACCATCAGGAATATTATCCATATTCATGTCTTTGTATAAATAAACCGGTACGCCCGGCATTCCCACATCGCCGGCATCAAATATTCCATTATCATTTTGATCGTTGAATACCTGGTTTCCTATGCATAATATATTGGGACAATCACCAGGTACAACATCTTCCGAATTCTTACCGGTTTTGCTTGGGCTTGCATGTACATCGGCTATTTCGGCTCTGCCATATCCTGCCGCACCAAAAGCATCCAGATTTATTGTCACTTCGTACCAAACATCGTATATCCAATTTGGATAGGATGGGTCTGCATCATAAGCACTGTTAGTTGCCGGTGAGTTAGTAGTTAACACATAACCAAAGTCGTTGAAGTTGGCATCGAGCGATGTTTTCGCACTCAGGATGTTGGAAGCGTTTCCAAAATTCATCTTACCATCGCCTCCACTAACACCGAGCGATTTATAACCACCAGGTGCTGAAGATGAAGCAGTTATGTAATCGAGGGTTAAATCAAGTTTTTTCGTATTGTTACCATCGTAAAGAATCAGTTGGAGACGATCGGAGCCTACAAGTTCGTTAAACTTATGCCCTTTTGGCCATCCAATGGCATTGGTTCCATAAGTATTATCGACAAACGCCTTTGTAAAGATGGTTCTTAAAGTAACGGTCTTATTTATTGGATTGACAGTATACAGTATTCGCGCATTAACACCGCTAGGGTTAGTTGGACTTAGATAACACTGTTCACCGGCGGTTTGAGCGGAACCTTGCAGAAAAAAAATGTTTCCGATAAGAAACATAATGTAGGTACAGATTTTCATGATATTCTACTTTGGTAATTATTGAAAAATTCAAAAAATGTGAAACCGGCCCCGGTTTTACGATTACAGAAAGGCAGCAATAATATTTTTAATAAGCCGGGCATTACTTAAAATTTGTTGGACGCGCAAACGTCTTTGCAGAATGACAAACCTGCCATTCAAAAATTATAAAATGTAATAATTGGGAAAATTTGGAAATATCCAAAAAGACCTTATTGGCTAAAAATAGGATTGTTGGAAGTGTATGATTTATCGAAGGATATTAGAAGAAAAAAACTGAAAAATGCCTAAAGATAACTCTAGTTAATGCATTAGTTAATACGATGATATATTTTTTAAAAAAGTTGCAATCCTTTATTAATTTAAAAAGTATCCTTTCAACCAAAAAAAAGCCTTAATAATATATTGCGAATATCCAATTTCGGTGGTAAAATAGAAATTAATTTTCTATTTGTCTATGATTGTGCAATAATCGTATTAGAGAGGGTAAAATAATTAGTAGAAGGGGTAGAGCTATTAAAAACCCTCCAATTACTGCAATGGCCAGCGGTTGATGCAATTGGGCACCTGTTGCTATGCCAGGCGCAAGTGGTAACAGCGCTATAATTGCGCCTAAAGCGGTCATTAATTTGGGACGCAGACGTGTAGATATTGAATAGACAATTGAATCGTCTACCGAATTGGTTTTGAGCGATTTTTTGAACTGCAAATAGGTAAAAATGGCATTTTCGCCAATAATTCCCACTATCATAATTAAACCGGTATAACTGCCTGCGTTTAAGGCAGTTTTTGTAAGAAACAGGGCCAAATAACTTCCGGAAATGCCCAAAACAGCCAAAATTATGATGATGAGGGCCACCCAAAAATCTTTAAATAAAAACAGAATAACACCAAAAACCAATAAACTGGAAGTGATCAGAATGACCAGCAGCTCCAAGACTGCTGTTGCCGGGCGTATTCTCCTCCATATTCAATATGGTAACCCAAAGGCAATTTTACCTGGGTGCCTATTTTTTGCTGAATTTCTTTGATAGTTCTGCCGAGATCGCGGTTCTCTAACCGCGATGTTATTACCCCCATCGATTGCAGGTTTTCTCTTTCTACCTGCGCATCGCCGACATTTAATTTTACAGCAGCCAGTTCAGAAATAGCTTTTAAGTGTCCCGATGGCAAAAATATCATCAGGTGCTTTATACCATCTATACTTTGGGTACGGCTGCCCTGATAGACGAGCCTGATAACCGAAAGCTGCTCTTTTTCAAGAATATTGCCCACAGCCAACCCCTGTAGCGACAATTGAACCTGCGCCTGAAAACTGGCAGGGGTCAGTCCAAACTGGGCCAATTTTGAATTGTCTGGTAAAATGCTTAACGAAGGGCCGGCCAATTGAAACGGCAAAATCGCATGGAAACACTGTTTGAAATTTGTAGATAATAGAGCCTTGTATTATTTTAGATATTGAGGCAGCCAATATTCATTCCTACAGAATTACTTCAAAATTATACCCATAAATTACGGTCACTTTTGAGACCTGCACGGTTACAAATTTTAGCTATATTTAAAAAAGCCGCCGAAAGTCTGTGCCTTGTATAATTGAACCTAAACATATTTAGATTAATGAGCTGTCATTCGCCCGATCAAACTGAACTTCAAAATGCATCAACCTTTCGCAAAACGATCTCCCTTGTTTTTTTTTGGTTGGTTTTGCTTTTGCCCGCAATGATGTATGGCCAGCAAACCGATACATTGCTTCACAAACTGGATAGCCTGGAGGTTAAGGCCGATACCCTGCAAAATGGGAGACAAAATAATATTGCGCCCGAAGCTTATAATGAAATTAACAGGCTAACTCCTAAAACATATTTAATTCTTTTAGCAAGCGACTTAAAACAGCAGCTCACCCTGCCATTTAAGGCAAGAAAAAGAGACCTGATACAGGTAGGAGAATTAGGCTTGCTTACAATCGGGCTATCGTTTGCCGACAAACCCATCAGCCGCTTTGGTGTGGGTATTCGCGAACGAAGCGCTCCCCTAAGTTCCATTAGTACCCACGTTACCAGGTTTGGCGGCATTTATGAAGCATACACGCTGGCCACTTTAGGATTATATGGCCTGGCTGCAAAAAATCAAAAATTACAGACAACCACCTTATTGGCCACCCAGGCATATATTACCGGAGCAATCATTTCAACCGGCTTAAAATTTTTAACAGGAAGGCAGCGGCCGGGCTATATTAACGCTGCAACCAGTCAAAATGCTTCTACCTTTCATGGCCCTTTTTATCAATTTAAAAATGACGCCAATGGCAGTAAACCCGATAACGCTTCCTATTCCTCCTTCCCATCGGGGCATACTACTGTCGCATTTGCAGCAGCTACGGTGTTTGCGCTCGAGTATCGCGATAAACCGATCGTACCCATTATTGCCTACAGCGCCGCTACGCTAATCGGTTTTAGCCGCATTACCGAAAAAAAACATTGGCCTACTGATGTATTGATTGGCGCAGCTTTGGGGTATTTAAGCGGAAGGCAGGTAGTGAATAATTTCCATCGCTTTTCTAAAATTAAAAAAGCATCTACAAAAAATTCGGGTAAATTGACGACTAATATTAATTATATAAATGGAACGATCATGCCGGGGCTAACTTACCGGTTTCGTTAAGCACTATGAGCTGGTTTATAAAACTATTGAAATTTGGCCTGGTCGGCTCCCTGGGGATGTGTATTGATTTTGGCACCACTTATCTGCTTAAAGAAAAACTAAAACTTAATAAATATATCGCAAACACGGGTGGGTTTATATTAGCGGTCATTAACAACTATTACCTTAATAAAATCTGGACCTTTAACAGCGCGCAGGAAGGCCTGTTCAATGATGAGTTTTTAAAATTTGCGCTATTCGCCGTAATAGGCCTGATCCTGAATAACGCGTTCTTGTTTTTATTTCACGAAAAGATAAATATAAATTTCTACCTGTCGAAAGGCTTAAGCATTGTGTGCGTTTTTCTCTGGAATTTTTTTACAAACCTGCTTTTTAACTTTCGTTAAGATGTACAAAAAACACCTGGTATTTCTTATTGTTGCTGCCACCATTATCCGCCTCATAACGGCGTCGCTATTAGAATTGGGTAACGACGAAGTGTATTATTACACCTATGCTTTGCACCTGCAAAGTAATTATTTTGACCACCCGCCTGCGGTTGCCTTTTTGATACGCCTTTTTACCTTTAACCTGGCCTTTAAAAGCGAGGTATTTATCAGGCTGGGAGCAATCGCCTTTGCAGCAATTGGTACGCTGATCAGCTTTAAGATCGGTTGCCTGATAAAAGATAAAAGAACGGGTTGGTTTGCAGCCATTTTATATAATACCAGTATTTATACATCAATTATAGCCGGCTTGTTTATTTTGCCCGATAGCCCGCAGGTGGTCTTTTGGCTTGCCTCGCTATATTGCATGCTACGATTGGTTAAGTCCTCCTCCGGTCAGCCAAACCCTCCTTTTTGGCTATGGCTTGCCTTTGGTATTGCAAGCGGTCTCTGCATTATGAGTAAAATTCATGGTATCTTTTTATGGGGAGCTTTTGGCTTATACATTTTATTGTACAACCGTAAATTTTTTAGTTCCCCTGGTTTGTACATTTCGTTTTTCATTTGCTGTTTAATTGTTTCGCCCATCATTTATTGGAACATACAAAACAACTTTATTACCTATAGCTATCATAGCAACCGCGTTGAAGGCACCCATTTTGACAAAGACAGCCTTTTGCAAACTACACTCGGTCAAATTTTTTATAATAATCCCATCAATGTGGTTATCGCGGTTTTAGGGGTGATGAAAACCAGGCGTGTGGTTGATAAATCTGTCTATCGTTTACTGTTGCTTTGCGGTTTACCGATGATAGCGGTGGTAACCATTATGTCTATGTTTAATACCGTGTTGCCGCACTGGAGCGGCCCGGCATTTTTATCGCTATCTTTTTTAGGGGCAGCCTATCTAAGCGGCAGATTTTCAGAACGGTCTATCTCTTTTTTGCCCATGTATATAAAATCATCCGTAACATTAATAGTGGTGCTTGTGGCGGCTGGAATAATGCTCATCAGGTTCTATCCCGGTACCATCGGCAGTAAAGATATTGGCTCATTTGGCGAAGGCGATTTTACGTTAGACATGTACGGATGGAAAAACTTTAATGCAAATTTTGAAACATGGTCAAGGCAGCAAGAAGCAAATAATGTTTTTAGTAAGGATATAAAAATGGTCAGCAATAAATGGTTTCCGGCATCGCATATAGACTATTATATTGCCCGGCCCATGAAGACGCATGTTATCGGCGAAGGAAAACCCGAAGATCTCCATCACTATATGTGGCTGAATGAATATCGCGGAGGCCTGCAGCCCAATGAGAATGCACTGAGCATAGTACCCAGCAATTATCCAAACGATATGACAGTAGCCTACCAGAAACATTTTAAAGAAATCGTTCTGCTAAAAACATTCTACGAAACAAGGGGAGGCAAGGTCTGCAGAAATTTTAAAGTGTATTTACTAAAAGAATTTATACCAGGATTGTGAACAGCACTTGAAAAGCATTCATCCCTTTTTAGGGTAGTATCCTAATTCTGCGCCTTCATCTTCAAAATTTAACCAGAATTGGTGATTACTCTCATGCAAATTTTGTTCATTTTTAAATTACCAGGCGGGTTAAAAATACCTTTAAAGCAACTATGCAAAATGAACAACCTTCCAAAATAACCGAAAGGGCAGAAAGAACCACACTGCGCCTGGTGCTGCTGCTTTTATTGTTCGCAGGGGTACTGGGCATTCTATTTTTATTAACCAATGAGATCATCTTTGAAAAAGAGAACAATTTTGATACTGCAGTTTTTAAGTTGCTCAATTTTGAACGCCTTCCGCAGGTGCGGAGTTTAATGCTTTTTTTTACTTTTTTTGGCTCATCAAATTTTTTACTTCCCGCCTACCTGTTGTTAAGCGGCTTCTATTTTTTTGGCAGAAAAAATCAATGGCAATCGCTTAATATTTCAGCCATAGGTATTAGCAGCGCCGCCTTACTATTCTATTTAAAGAGTATCTTTAAACGCACCCGGCCTGCAGAACAATTATTGAAACATATAGCGGGCTACAGCTATCCCAGCGGACATTCTTTTTCGTCGTTCACCTTTAATGGAATACTTATTTACCTTGTTTGGCAATCATCCATTGCAAAACCATCCAAATGGATCTGCACCATATGTCTCTCTGCCTTTGCCGCAATGGTAGCTTTAAGCAGGGTTTATTTCAGGGTCCATTATCCCAGCGACGTTTTAGCCGGATTTTTACTGAGTATCGTTTGGCTCATGATCAGCTATTTTGTTTTAATAGAATGGAATATCGCGGAAAAATTATACAGGTTCATCAAAAAAAGCTGACCTAAAAAGTTTATGGCTGAAAGTAAAGACTTATTGTGTGCTAATCGCTTACATATTGGTAAGAAATATTGATGCGGCTGTTGTTACATATTTGTTTTACAACGGCTAACCCCAGCCCCGAACCTTCGGAAAAAGCACCTTTTTGAAATCGTTCAAATATTTTATCAGCATCGAAAGTCAGCATTTAGTGAATTTTTAGCAGAAATAATGATCACCCCATCCAGCTTATTATTTTGCTTTAGCTGGCTTAAAAGATCCAGGCCATTGCCACCTGGCAGGGTAATATCTAACAATATACAATCATAGTCGTAGGTCTCTGTTTTTTGCAAGGCAGTCATATAATCAGCGGCTGCTTCACACACATACCCTTCGTCTTTTAAATACGAACAAATGCTTTTACTTAGTTCAGCCTCGTCTTCTATTACAAGCAGCTTCAAAAATTTTTTTATAAAATAAGTAATAAATATTGAAAGAATACTGAAGAGCGTTCCGCTTATTAAACAACAGGGCATTGCCTGTCAGTAAAAACCCTGAATTAAGTTCCAATAACAAAATGCGTAATTCTACGAGGGAAAAATAATAAAGCTGAAATAAGTGCGTTAGTAAAATATCCCAATCCTATAAAAAAATGACACTACACACATCCTTCGACCACTGCGGTAATATTATTATCCGCGAAAAAGACTTTCAATTTATTTGCGCACACAGTGAATTACTGAAAATCTGGAGATACATTCACTTTAAGGCAGATTCAGGTAATGACAGGCCAGTATTAACTTATTTCAAGTCACTTTCTCCAGAAAAGCAAAGCAACATTGCCATAAAAAGTTACACAGAATAAAACAAGCCTTTTTACGCCTTAATGCTTTATTTGCGGTTGATGCCAGCGCATTTTAAACGGTGCCGGCATGGCTTTTTTTTTAAAGAGGTAAAATCCGCTTATTCATTTGGATTTTTCTTTTCAACTTTTCCACTCATATATACGCAATCGCCGTTAGACAGCTTAAAGGATTCTCCATCTTTTAAGAACACCTCGCCATTGGCCAATACCTTTGTGCCGTTTGACATGATAACTGCTTTGGTCATTGCTGTTTTCTTGCCATCCTTTATCACAAACATCTCTCCGTCTATCAGCATTACACAATCTTTCTTATCCTGCCATTTTTCCTGGCTGATATTCTGAGGAGCTGGAGTTTGAGCAACCGCATGGGCGCTTACGCTAAAAAATGCCATTATTACAACTAATAAATATTTCATAAAAATCTATTTTACCCCCTCATTATATGGGGGCAGGTTTACAATACAATTCATGCTTTTGGCTGGTTACCAAAGGTGCAAGAGGGTAACACAATCGTGCCATAATCATAATAATGTACGAAAAAAATGGAAGTTTAGCGTTCAGTTAGGCAAATAACTGCCAAATCAATTTCAATGTGCGGTTTGTGAATCTGCCTTAATTAATTTCCGGTTTTTTTTCAGGCCCTAAAAAAAGGAACAAAGACACACCATTCAGAAATATTGTAACCAATAGTTTGTCAGCGTTACAGGTGCTAAAAAAACAAGCTCCGAAGTGCACGATGTTTGGGGTTTATAAGCATATTTTAATAAAAAACGGCGTCTGCTGCAACTTTACATTTCAAGAAACCATCTATACAAGTGGTTTTTCATAGAATATTGGATTAAAACGGGGCTGGATTTCTATCCTGGCCCTTTTTTTATTTTAGCCATGAATAGTCAATTTTTATACGCTCTTTTTTCTTTGAAATCCGAACAAAAGTATACGCTGGTCCCAGGCGTGCATTTAGTTAATTTGATAAAAAACCATTTCAGTTAAATTGAATTACTATCTGTTGTTGTTTCAATATATTTGAAATATTTGTACCTTATACTTGTTAACAACCGGGGTATTAAAATATATTGAGGTGCTTTATGTTAACTGTAAACATTCGTAATAATTTAAATTTTTGCCGTATGGATAGCCTTAAGAACCAGAACCCCTTATTCTTATGGAAAGAAAGGATTAGCGAAGACGGTGTTTTTACCAAAAGTCGTCTTGCCGCTACCGAAAAAATTCTGGATACTTATTTGGAAAACCTTTATAAGTCGAAAGACAATACCGAGGTTTGGAAGTCGATAGAAAAGGTGGTGAAGGCACTTAATAAATTTAATAAGGCCGAAGATTACTTTATAGACCAGGCCGAACGTGAAGAGTTAATAGATTTTATACAGTTTGAGGCAGAAAAAGCCGGACTAAAATTTGCCGGGGATGTAACGGAAGAATGGAGAGATGAGTGGTGAGTATGTCATGTCATCGATTAAAATGACAGCCGCAAAAATAAAAACACTGCAAAATAAACGGCTTATGGCTCGTGGATCAAAAATTACCTGGTAGCAACCCATTAACCAGGAGTTCAGATATGTAGAATTTGTTTCCAAATCCTCTGAATCTTTCTTCAACTTATTTCTGAAACCGGTTTACAATGACGGTTGAATCATATAGTCGTCATTTGTTTTTCGTAGTAAAGACCATTAAATCATCAATAAACACAAGGTTGCTGAATTTTAATGAATTCCATCTTAGCGTTTATTCTTTTTTGGTTCAGGTCGTCCAATAACACACCTATGTCTACATGATCTTTGTTCTTATACCTATTTAAGATGCCATTGCTTTCCTTGTTTAGAGCTTCATCCACCTGTATCAGCCGGGCGTTAAAACTTCCAAAAAAACCAGATAGCCTTAAATAGGCATATTTGCTATTGATCACCTCCGCACTTTCGGTGTATTTGTAAATTATTTTTTTTGCTTTTGCTTCAAACCCAAGCAGGGCTCTCTCGTATTGTTTCATAGGTTGGATTGTTGATTAGGACGAACTTATTTAAAACGGCAGCAAAAAGAAAAAATTGCATTTATAATACTCCGTTAGATAAAATAAAGATGTCAGCAAAAATCGGGAAGTCCTTCTTTGTTTTGTTACAAAATCTCTTAAATGGCGGATTGCAATTAAAATGCCCCCGGTAAATTTTTTTTAAACCACTGAGAACAACCGGAGGAAATACCCACAGAGAAACACAAAATCTTCTCTGCGCCTTCTGTGAAAAACTCTTGAATTTCTCTGCGGTAAATAATACTTGTCATTGGCAGCCTTGAGAAGCCTGGTGAAGCCCGCCTAAACGGAACGGGCAGGCAAACCCAGGAAATTTGTCAACCTGATTATGAAGGGGACTGCTTCTCCGCCAGAAGAAGCGGGACAGGCTGTTCCTCCTCGGCCTTCGGACCTATCGTGTGGACACATCTTTTGTATGTGCTTTTTTTTCGAAATCAAGCAATGTGATTCTATAACATTAGTCTTAAAATAGCCCCATAGGGGCTACCTGTTTATAGAATATAAGATCCATCGAGCATCCAGGCTCCATAGGAGCCGCCTAAATTCATCAAAACAGGAAGCACCTACGGAGCTTTAATCCGACACTACCATGTATTTTTCTATAAACAGGATGCTCCTAATGGAGCAAAAAAGACTTTTCGAATGTGTCCACACGATAGGCCTTCGGACGGGGCATGGCGCAATGACGCGGAGATTGAAACCACGTTCCAACAAATAAAAAGCGACAATTCGAAATGCACCCCCTACAACGGGCCACCGGATAGAATAACAGGAGACCAGTCGGCAGTAAATAACAAGGATTATCTAAGTCTGGTAAAAGTTATCGGCAAAGCTGCCAACCAACAAACAAAGCGGCTTTGACCCACCACCTGGTGTTTCAAAGCCGCTCAATCCACCTTTAAAAAACTTACTGTTGCCTTACAACACCTACAGACAATGTTTTGCCATTTATGGTAATAATGACGTGGTACATACCAGAAGCAATGTTGCCCAGGTTTGGCAGCACCACCAGGTTTTTGCCCGAAACAATTTTCAACTCCTTAGTTAACAATACTCTTCCACGGTTGTCAATCATTTGCAAGCCGGCATTGCCCTTCAACCGCGATAACAAGGTTACATGCAGTTCGGTAGTAAACGGATTTGGATAGGCAGAAATGGCATAAACTACAGGATGCTCCAGCTTAAAGTCAATCACCTTTGAGTAGTTCTCTATGCCCGCTTTATTTACCTGTCTTATGCGGTAATACACCATTTGCTCCATTACATCCTGCAGATCGTCGGTGCGGCTATAGGTACCGGCTCCGGTGGCAACAACGCTGGCTATTTTTGTAAAGTTCACTGCATTAAAGCTGCGTTGCAATTCGTAGCGGTCAACTTCATTTTCATTTTCAACTTTCCATTGCAGGTTAGCCGTGGTACCAGCCAGTGTACCTGTAAACGAAACGATTTGCAGTGGCAATACCACAATATTCCGCCAGTCGCGGTCGAGCATGGTGACGGCCGACTTCACCAGCTTTGCATTACTACCCGATTGCAGCGGTCCCTGGTAGTTGCCCGAAGGACCCATGTTGCTGTTGGTCATGTTGCGATAAACGCTGCCCGGTTCCAATTGTACTATATTCAGCATGTCAAATTCATCCAGCAAGCCATCGCCATCGCTATCGGCGGCATTGATGTTTTGCTGCGTTATTGTAAAGTACCGCGAAGCTTCATTCAGATCTGGTGCGCCATCATTATCGCTGTCGGTATCAATATAATCCGGTGTGCCATCGCCATCCTTGTCAAAGGGTGTCAATCCGTTGGCCCCATAGGTGTTCGGGGTTAAATCGTACAAGTTGGCTATGCCGTCGTTGTCGGTATCGGCATCGGTGGGCACAATATAGCCGTTGGTGCTTTGTGCTTCTATATTGTCAGTTATGCCATCATCGTCGCTGTCTATGTCAAGGTAATCGGCCGGACCGCGTCCATCGGTATTTACCGGGATTATTGCAGACAACGCCTGTACACTATTGGCCCAGCCATTTGTTTTGGCGCCTGAAGCCTGGCCATTACTAATGCTTACTATAGCAGCGAGACCCGATTCTATGACATCGGAAATACCATCGCCATCACTATCCAGGTCGTATGGATTGGGCCTGCCAATCATATCCGCATTTTTGTTGGGATAGGTATCGGCCCTGCCATCGTTGTTTATATCGGCGCCGGTCAATAACAAGCCCGATGCTCCTTCAAATTCATCCGCCAGCCCATTGCCATTTGCATCGGCAAAAGAATCAATTCTGCCATTGTTATTGGTATCCGGCGCTAATACTTCCAAAATATCGGGTATTCCATCACCATCGCTATCAAGATCCAAATTATTGGGTATACCATCACCATCCAGGTCAACATAACCAAGTCCCATGCCCGGGTTGGCAAAGCCTGTAATGTTGGCATCTACGTTTTGAGAAAGGCCATCGCCATCGGTATCGGTAAAATTGTCTAGCATACCATCACCATTTGCATCTACCCCATAGGCCTCTACTACATCCGGAATTCCGTCGTTATCGCTGTCCAGGTCTCTGTAATCGGCTACACCATCCGCATCAGTATCTATCACTGTTTTTATTCCTCCAAACGCGTTGGGTAAGGCATCATACACATCCAGGATGCCATCGTAATCTGTATCCGTATTGCCTGGTGCAACATAAGCGGCTTTCAACTGCCATTCAAGATTATCGGGTATGCCATCGTTGTCGCTGTCAAGGTCTTTATAATCGCTCCTTCCATCGCCATCAGTATCAACCGGGGTTTTTCCTCCCCCAAAAGTTGACGGAGCAGAATCATACACATCGGCTATACCATCGCCGTCCGTATCGGTTGCAACCGGTGCCACATAGATACCAGGCTGCCATTCTATATTATCACCTATCCCATCATCATCACTATCAAGATCAAGATAATCCTCTGGTCCTTTGCCATCAGAGTTGGGAAGCGCCAATTCCGGCATCGCCTTAATGGTAGCGCTCCATCCATCAGTGCCAACACTACCTGATGCTATGCCGCCGGTGCCTGCAAAGCCTGCTTCATTCATATCAGGTAAACCATCGCCATCACTATCAAGATCGTAAGCGTTTGGTAACCCGGTACCGTCCGTATTACTATTAGGATAGTTGTCGGCTTTACCATCACCGTTTGCATCCGGACCGGTTTTTATCAATGCCCCGCTATTTTCATAAGTGTCATTCCACCCATTGCCATTGGCATCAGTAAAGCTATCTACCTTGCCGTCGTTGTTATTATCCGCGCCTCCTGCTTCAATTATGTCGGGTATACCATCAGCATCACTATCAAGATCAACTCCATTGCGGATACCCTCTCCATCCAGGTCGTTAAATCCAAGCCCTGT
>JBBRCW010000052.1:0-25680 GCA_038204535.1 Chitinophagales bacterium
ATCTGCCACCACATCGTTAAACGCTGCCGGCTCGCTTAATTGGGGTAACCAGGTTTGCTGGCTCTGTAGCATGGCGGCAATTAAAATATTGCGCATTCTATCCGTTCTAAAATGCTGTTTTTCGGTCCGTTCGCATTTCAATGCAATGATCTCACTAACGCCTATTTCGGTCGCTTTTTCTAAAAACCATTCAAACCGCGCGGCATTTTTTAAGGGCGATATTCCTATGCAAACGCTTCTGCCGCTCTTTTCGGTAAACGTTTTTTGATTGATGGTAACCGTACACTTTTTTTTGTGCGCATCTGCAATACCTGCTGTCAAAAGGCTGCCCTTTCCATCAGTCAATTGAAGCAGGTCGCCGGTCTTCATTCGTAAAACCTGCGCCACATGGCGGCTGGTATCTTCGTTTAACTGCACAACATCGCTGTTATCGTACGCATCAATATAAAAAATGGGTAATGCCATTGTGTAAAAATAAAAACAAAGCACCCGGAAAAAATCCGGGTGCTTTGTTTTGTTCAGATATATAATGGGTAGGGGTTGTTAAAACGGTGCTGCTTCATCAAAACCATCATCAAAATTACCCGTGTTCATTTTACTTCCTTTCTGAATAAACAGTTTGGCGCCGCCATCTCCGGTTCCCGCTGCCGGGCCGTTCGTTGGCCCTAACGGCTTCCAATTACCTGCGCCCGATGCTGAGCCTCCTCCGCCAAAATCATCGCCTTCTTCCTCAACAAATTTCTGTATGTGCAGTAACGCCCGCAGCTTAATCGTTTCAAGGCTTCCGTTACGATGTTTAGCTATTCTAACATGCGTTTCGCCACGGTTGCTTTCGCCCATTTCGTTGGTATTGATCTCATAATATTCGGGGCGATACAGAAACATTACCATGTCGGCATCCTGTTCAATAGCACCCGATTCTCTCAGATCGCTCAACTGCGGCATTTTGCTTTCCTTACGGGTTTCAACCGCACGGCTTAACTGGCTGAGTGCTATTATCGGCACCTTCAGTTCTTTGGCCAATCCCTTTAAATCTCTCGAAATCCGGCTGATCTCCTGTTCGCGGTTGGTTTGCTTGTTGTCGCCGGAACCGCTCATCAATTGCAAATAGTCAATAATTATGAGTCCAACATTGTGCTTGTTCACCAATCTCCTGGCTTTCGCCCTAAACTCGAAAATGTTCAAACCGGCAGTATCGTCAATATAAATGGGTGCCTGGCTTAATTTATTTACGCCCTTGCTATACAACTGCTGCATTTCATAATCTTCCAGCTTACCCCGGCTTATTTTCTCCAGTAAAATGCCGCTTTCGGCGCTCAGCACCCTTTGCACCAATTGAGAGGAGCTCATCTCTAATGAGAAGAAAGCAACTCCCGTAGGTTTTGTGGGATGTAGTGCGGCACTCCTGACCAGGTTTAAGGCAAAAGCCGTTTTACCAACCGATGGCCTTGCTGCCAGAATGATAAGATCGGTTGGCTGCCAACCATAAGTAACCCTGTCAAGCGTTGGAAAACCAGTCGGCACGCCAGAAATATCTTCCTGTTTGGTACGCAGATCATCTATCCGGTTAATGGTTTGCACCAAAACGGTTCCTATGTCGTCAAAATTCTTTTTCAGGTAATTATTGGTGATGTTGAACATTTTGGATTCGCTCTCATCCAAAAGGTCAAAAACATCCGTACTGTCTTCGTAAGCGTCGCCAATAATTTCGCCGCTAATACGTATTAGTTCGCGCTGTATAAATTTTTGAAGAATGATACGTGCATGCGCTTCAATATTTGCTGTTGACACTACCGAATTGGTCAATTTGGTGATGGCATAAGGCCCTCCTACCATATCCAGTTCTTCACGCATCTTCATTTCTTCCACCACAGTCAAAATATCAATCGGCAGGCTTTTTTGCGCCAGCGATTGAAACGACTTGAAAATTCTTTGATGTGCATCAACGTAAAAGCACTCTGGTTTTAGTATTTCTACTACGTTGTCAAAAGCGCTCTTTTCCAGCATAATTGCTCCTAAAACAGCCTCTTCCAGTTCCTTTGCCTGGGGCGGAACCTTACCATAAACCATGGTGCTAAGGTCAAGCGACGGCTTTCTCCTGTTCTTTCGGTCTTTGTTTAAATTCGTTAAATCCATTGTTTAAAGGAATCAGATGGTTAGTAAACGTTAGGCCCTCAAAAACCGTATAAAACCGGCAACTTATGTTATCAAATTATTATTTCATTGTTTCTAAATTGTTTCTACGATTTATTGGGAAGGCGAATATAAGTTCTTAAAAATTGTAGATGAAAATTTTTACAGGTCTATATTTATCCCATTTTCATCCACAGCGTTGCCAACAAAATTTGTTGACAAAACCTGGTTAATCCACAGGTTTTTACTGCTTTTGCACAATTTAAAAAAGTTTTCCGCTTTATCGCACATTTATATTCACACAGGTTGTGCGCAAAGAAAAATGCCGGAATCACCCTTAGCAAGAAAAAAAACTGTAATATAAAAGGTTGTTGTTAGTGCAAAATCCGTGAAACATAGTGCCCTTCTGGGTTTCATGAAAAAGGAGTGTTTTTTTTCGAAAAAAAAGATTATTGATAAAAAATCATATTTGAATGCAAAAAAGAAATTTGATAAAAAACGTCCAAACCGGGGGATATTCTAAGCCCTCAACATCAGAAATATCTGCCGTTATAATAGCGAAAGCATTTATAGAATAAGGTTCGAAAATTTTTGGATTAAATGCACCCCAAAACAAAAATTTGTTAATTACGATACATCAGCCAATCGTAAAATTACTATACGCTACAAAAGTGGTATTTGCATCCTTAAACGCCGAAATTGATTATTATATTGGCTGATATAATCTGTTATTTTGGTACAAGCCTTCTGTTATATTTGCAAATTGTATTAAACGAATTTGTATAATGACGATTAGTTATAATTGGCTGAGCGAATATTTACCAGAGGTAATTGAGCCCGCTAAATTGTCGAAAATTTTAACGGCAGTTGGCCTTGAAGTGGAAAGCCTTACAAAATACGAACGTATCAAAGGCGGATTGGAAGGGCTGGTCATCGGGCAGGTAACCGGCGTAACACCTCACCCCAATGCCGATAAATTAACGGTTACTGCAGTTTCAACAGGAAAAACGGAACTGTTACAAATTGTTTGCGGAGCACCAAATGTTGCAGTTGGCCAAAAAGTAGTGGTTGCGCCAGTGGGTAGCAAAATTTATCCGCTAACCGGCGAGCCTGTAACTATGAAGCTGGCCGTTATAAGGGGAACAGAAAGCCAGGGAATGATTTGCGCCGAAGACGAAATAGGTGTTGGAACAAGCCATGAAGGTATTATGGTATTGCCTGATAATGCTGTTGTTGGTTCCGCAGCTTCAGATTATTTTAAACCATACACCGATTATATTTTCGAAATAGGGCTTACCCCCAATCGCATGGATGCGATGAGCCATTTTGGAGTAGCACGCGATGTATGCGCATATCTTACCCATCACAATAAAACTGAGACAAGGCCAAAATTCAAGTCTTTTAATAATTTTAAACCCGACAATAACCTTTTGCCAATTAAGGTTTCAATTGGTAATTCAACGGCCTGCCAACGATATGCCGGCATTACCTTGTCAGACCTTTCTGTTAAAGAAAGTCCTCAATGGCTTAAAGATAAATTATTGGCGATCGGCCAAAGGCCTATTAATAATATTGTAGATATAACCAATTTTATTTTAAACGATACAGGCCAGCCATTACACGCTTTTGATGTTAGTGCTATAAAAGGCGCGGAAATAATCGTTAAAAACCTTGCTCCCAATACGACTTTTGTCACGCTCGACGAAAAGGAAAGAAAATTAAATATTGAAGATCTTATGATCTGCAATGCCGAAGAAGGAATGTGTATTGCGGGAGTTTTTGGCGGTTTGCATAGTGGAGTAGATACCCAAACTACCCATATTTTCCTGGAAAGCGCGTGGTTCAATCCTGTAGATATTCGAAAAACATCCATAAGGCATGGTTTGCGAACCGACGCGGCCACCCGTTTTGAAAAAGGAGTAGATATTTCGAACGTGGTAAATGTTTTAAAAAGAGCAGCCTTATTAATAAAGGAAGTGGCAGGTGGTACGATCTCATCCGAATTAGTGGATGTTTACCCGGACCCGCCGGTTAAAAGCGAGGTGGCAATCAAATACCATTATCTTAAGAAATTAAGCGGCAAAAACTACCACCCCGACGCTGTTAAAAGAATTTTGACCAGCCTTGGTTTCGAAATTATAAAAGAAGGAATGGATGAACTGAGGGTAGCCGTACCCTTTAGTAAACCCGACATTTCGCTGCCGGCAGATATTGTAGAAGAAATTTTACGAATAGATGGACTGGACAATGTAGAGATTACCGGATCGTTAAGCTTCACTCCTTCTGTTGATGCAAATGGCCCCAAGGAGGCTTTAAAGGAAAAAATTTCACAATTCTTAGTGGGTAAAGGCTTCAACGAAATTGTAACCAACTCCATTACCAACGGAAAATATTTTACTGATGAGGTATTGGATCATTCGGTTAAAATGATCAATAGCCTGAGTACGGATCTCGATGTTTTAAGGCCGTCGATGGTAGAGACCGGTTTAGAGGCGATCTCATATAATCAAAATAGAAAAAATAATCACCTGCATTTTTTTGAATTTGGCAAGACTTATCACCTGGAAGGCCAGAACAAATATGCTGAAAAGGAACACATCAGCCTATACCTTACCGGAAAAACCCATGAGGACGGCTGGCGGGCTAAAGATGCCGGTGTTGACTTTTTTAAAACCAAAGGTCTGGCGGTTAGCCTGCTGACATTATGCGGGGTGTCCGAAGTTGATTTTAAACTAATGGATGATCCGGGCTTTTCTATTTTAATTCAGGCTTTTGAAAACAACCAGGAATTGGTGAAACTGGGAGAAGTAAGTAAGAAACAATTAACCAGGTTTGGTATAAAACAACCAGTATTTTTTATAGACATCAACTGGATACTTCTTTTGAAACTGGTACAGGCTAAAACGATCACCTATACCGAAGTTTCGCGTTTTCAGGCAGTGCAGCGCGATATTGCCATTGTTGTTGATAACACGGTTTCGTATGATGCCGTACACAAGGCCATTAAAAAAGCCAAGGTGCAAAAATTGACCAACGTTCAGTTGTTCGACCTGTTTGAAAGCGAAAAATTGGGAGCAAATAAAAAATCGCTGGCCATTGGCTTTACTTTTTTAGACGAAGAGAAAACGCTTACAGATACCGAAACGGATAGTATGGTAAATAATTTAGTGGCGATGTTTAAAAACGAACTGGGGGCAACTGTCAGAACATAAGTTTATAAATCGATTATGGAACTACAGCCATCCCTGCATGCACTTCGCGTAAAACTTCAGCATTTGTTGAAGAACTACAGTGGTGTGCAAAAACTTTCGCATCAGCTAAAAGCCGAAAACATTCAACTTAAAGAGGCCCTTGATGA
Source organism: Chitinophagales bacterium (assembly GCA_038204535.1). Classification (GTDB taxonomy): domain Bacteria; phylum Bacteroidota; class Bacteroidia; order Chitinophagales; family Chitinophagaceae; genus Segetibacter. The sequence goes on from JBBRCW010000052.1 coordinate 5,492, forward strand.
AAAGGAAAACGAAATTATCCGTCTGCAAGAAAAAATTGATGCGATGAGCGTTGGAAGCTTCACCCAAAATGCCGAAGACAAAAAGGATCTGGAAAAAAGAATAAACGGCTATTTAAAAGAAATAGAAAAATGCCTGGCCTTATTAAAAACGTAAATTCTTATTATGCCCGAAGCGCTTATACCAGTTAATATGGTGATTGCGGATCGTTCTTACCGCCTTAAGATAAATGCTTCAGACGAAGAAACGATCCGCCGATCAATAAAAACGATCAACGAAAAAATTATAGAGTATAAGGCCAACTTTTCGGGAAAAGACATGCAGGACTACGTTTCAATGGTACTGTTATGGTTTGCCACCGAACAACAAAAACCAATGAACGCTTCCGAAATTTCTGAAGAAAACCTTCAGGAGATAAAAAAATTAGAAGAACTGCTGGATAAGGCTTTAGCAACAAGCTGATCATCCGGCAATCCGGGCTACTTCATTTTGATCTCATATACCGGCGAATAGGTCCAGTCTCCATTTGTAGTAAGGTATCTTATCAAATAATAATTGCTGGTTGCAGCAGCATTCTCGTCGGTGGTATTGTAAGTTTTTAAGCTATGCGATTCACCCGATATAACTTTTTCGTAAATACTACAGAAGTTGCTCTTCGATTTGCCGCTCATTACTTCAATTTTATTGATCCCGGCTTCGTATCGGGTGGTAAAACTAACGGCAACACTTGCAGCACCGGTTTGAGCCAGCTTTACGTCGGTCAGGGCAATATGGTTGTCCTTAAAAACCTGGGCAGGCATTGCCTCAGAAGCTGGGGCAACCACTTGCGATTTATTACACGAAACGATTAGCCCTAGAGAAATAAAGGCAAGGATGAATGTCTTTTTCATATTCTTTGATAGTTATTAATGTTTTTTACAAATACAATAAGCGGCTACTTATCAAAGAAAATTGGAGTGCAACATAGGGTTGTAGTGTTTAAGATGAACCTGTGTATTGAAAAGATGCAAGTGAAAAAATTTGCCCCGCCAAATATATGCCCTTTTAATCCCGGCAGGCGATCGCCATACAATCAATGTCGATTAGGCCTTAAATGCTGGTAACATCACACCTTATATTCTATCAAAAAATCACGCAATGCTGTTCGCATATTCGTAACGTTCGGTGTAGCCGCCAAAAGATAAACACAATTTTACCACTAAATAATTCAAAAAAACCGGATAAGGGTTTACATTCAAATAGTTGCTTACAAATTATTCTCATTCAATATAATTATCTTCGCAACCTTTATCTAAAAATTGGATTTCTTAATAAGAAATCGGCCATTGAAAATGATTTTGAACCATTTAAAAAAACAAACACAGCATGGAGCTAAATATAATGTCCCTAATTTTTGCAATAGTGGGCTTAGTTGCGGGCATAATTGCAGGCAAAGTTTTATTTGCTAAAAACACACAAAAACAACTGGAAGATGCAGATCAGCAGGCACAACGAATAATTGCAGATGCGCAAACCCAGTCAGAAACACTAAAAAAAGAACGAATACTTGAAGCCAAAGAAAAGTATGTACAATTAAAATCCGATTACGAAAAGGAAGTATTAGACCGAAACAGAAAGATTGGTGAAACTGAAAATCGCCTGAAGCAAAAAGAGGTGGTGATTAATCAAAAAGACAGCAACATTGAAAAACAACTGAAGGAAAACGATGCAATTAAAGAAAACCTGAACAGGCAGTTAGATGTGGTCAGTCAAAAACGGAACGAACTGGAAAAACACCAGGAGGAGCATATAAGGCGGCTTGAAAAAATTGCAGGATTAACGGCCGAGGAAGCCAGGAACCAATTGGTGGAGAGTTTAAAGCAGGAAGCACACAGCCGGGCTATCGGCCTGCAGCAGGAAATAATTGACGATGCCAGGCAAAAGGCCAATAAAGAAGCCCGTAAAATAATTATCCAGACCATTCAGCGTACCGCTGCTGAACAGGCAATTGAAAATGCCATATCTGTATTTAACCTGGAAAGCGATGAAATAAAAGGGCAGATCATTGGTCGGGAAGGAAGAAATATCCGGGCTATTGAAGCCGCAACTGGTGTTGACCTGATTGTAGATGATACCCCTGAAGCAATCGTTCTTTCCTCTTTTGATCCGCTACGCCGCGAAATAGCACGGTTAAGTTTACAACGGCTGATCTCCGATGGAAGAATTCACCCGGCACGTATTGAAGAAGTGGTTGAAAAAACCCGCAAACAGATTGAAGAGCAGATAATGGAAATTGGTGAACGCACGGTAATAGAGCTGGGCATTCATGGCCTGCATAAAGAACTGGTGCGTATTGTTGGTAAAATGCGTTTCCGGTCGTCTTACGGCCAAAACCTGTTAATGCACAGCCGGGAGGTTGCCAATCTTTGCGCGTTAATGGCAGGCGAATTAGGTATGAATCCAAAACTGGCCAAACGTGCAGGTTTGCTGCACGACATTGGTAAAGTGCCCGATGAAGAAACAGAATTAAGCCATGCCTTATTAGGTGCAAAACTGGCAGAGAAATACGGCGAAAACCCTGCAGTGGTTAATGCGATTGGCGCCCACCACGATGAAATGGAAATGCAGTACGTCATCTCCCCAATTATACAGGCCTGCGATGCCATCAGCGGCGCAAGACCTGGCGCCCGCCGCGAGATCATGCAGCAATACCTGCAGCGCATTAAAGAACTGGAAACATTGGCATTAAACTACCCTGGTGTTGAAAAGGCTTATGCAATACAGGCAGGCCGCGAATTAAGGGTAATAGTGGAAGCCGACAAGGTAACCGATGGCGACAGTGACAGATTAAGTTTTGAAATTGCCCAGCAAATACAAACCGAAATGACTTATCCCGGGCAGATAAAAGTGACTGTCATTCGCGAAAAACGAGCAGTAAATATTGCCAGGTAAATAATAAATATCATTATTATCAACCACCCAATGGGTGGTTGTTTTTTTTATATCTCATCCAATTTAAGCCCCCCTCCCATTGGTTACTGGCTAATGTCGTTTTAGATAGTAAAAAACCCTGTTGCAGATAGGGTAACTACGCGTTTAATTTCATAAAACACTGATTAATAAACATTTTATTAAGTCAATTGCAACCTTTTAAGGCTATTACTATGTCATTGTACAATGTTAACCGCCTTCTATTTAAAAAATAGATTTTATAATTCAATATCTAAGTAAGACCCCCAATTTCTCTGGAGCACCGGTTGTTTATATTCTGTTAACCCTGCAAACAATTGTGTCATGAAGTCTTTTGTATCATATCCTTTTGAACTGGATGTATTATTGCAAAACCAATCGCAAGAAAAATCCTCGGGCAAATTAGTGGCCCATTACGAACTGCTAAAGAAAGTAATAGGATTAAAAGGATCCATTATTAAATGCGGTATCAGCACGGAGGAAGGTTTTGCCCGCCTGACACTTTTTAGAGATATACTTGGTAGTAAATACACTCAGCGTATGATTGCATTTCAAAAATCGAAGACTTTTTTTGAAGAAGAACTGAACGAAATCGGGGAAGTTGTTGTAAAGGTCAAGACAAGAAACTGCGATGTAAAAATTAGTCAGTTAGAAAAGACTATGATCGAAAAAGGTCTGAGCCAAAACATCGATTTTGTACCCGGCGATGTCTGTAATACCATTCCCGAATATTTAATTGAAAACCCCGAACTAAAAATTGCGATGCTGAATGTAGATCTTGATGACTACGAAGGCACGATGAACGCATTGGAGTTTTTATATCCCCGCATTGTGCAGGGAGGCGTATTAATACTTGATAACTATTATAAAAATATGGGGGAAAGAAAAGCATTTGAAGAATATTTTTGGCCTTCTGTACCAAAAATAAACTGCTTTTCGGTAAATAAAGGACCTCACTATATTGTAAAACAATAAAGTTTGAAAATAAGTTTCCGAAACTTTTAATTTCTCATACTTTTACCGTTACCTTTGCACTCCGCAAAAATAATTGATATGAATGCTGTAGCTTTTGTGCACGAGCAGTTAACTGCAAATAAAGTTGTCCCCAAATTTAAAGCTGGCGACAATGTTACTGTGAACTATAAAATTGTAGAAGGTAATAAAGAAAGGATCCAGTCTTTTAAAGGAGATGTGATTAAACGCCAGGGAGTAGGTGCTACCGCAACCTTTACCGTACGTAAAATTTCGGACGGTGTTGGTGTTGAAAGGCTTTTCCCGGTTAATTCGCCCAATATAGACTCAATAACCTTACATAAAGTAGGTAAAGTACGTCGCGCCAAACTATTCTACCTTAGGGAAAGAAGCGGTAAAAGTGCCCGTATTAAGGAAAAAAGATATTAATCTTTATAACAGAGAAAATGTTAAAAACGGAAACCAATGGTTTCCGTTTTTTTGTTTGTATATTCCTGTTTTGTTGGTGTTCCTGCTCTTATTAGTGTTCTTGGCTCAGCTTGATTTGAAGCGCCAAACATCCCTACAAATATTCATCTGATGATATTTTTTTTAAAGTGTATGCTGGCCGCAATGACTTGACAAAAACTGATTATAAACAGGCAAGAGAGCAATTCTTTTCAAAAGGACAACCTTGCTTCCGTGCTTCACCGCTAACGAAAACCTATGGTTTTGGCGTTCATAATGACAACAACGGGAAAGTAGCCATTTATGGAATGGAAACATCTGAATACCAAAACTATGTTGCTGACACTAAAATCATGAAAGAGAAAGCAATGAAATCAAACAAATAAAAAAACGGATTTTTTTCGGAAATAAATTGGTCGGCTGATGAAATTGGAAATAAAAAGAGAAAACATTTCCTCGAAATCAATTCAAGGCGACATTGAAGGCTTTTTCTGCTCCGTGGTGGAAGCCATGTTAAAGACAGGGTCCACTGAAAATGAGAAAGTTAAAATTGGAGGTGGAAATTATTGCCGCATTTTTGATAAAGCGACAAGCAGTTAATTTAGCCCGCAATCGCTTCCCCATTATTTCTTTCATAAAATTCGTTCAGCCAAATTTCACGCTGGCAATCTTCCCAGGTTTCTTTGCCATCTATGCGCCACGAATTTGCATATGGGCTGTCATCAGGTGCGAAAGCTATTGTAATGCCCTCTCCTACCTCGTTTACCCATGGTGAGAAGTCAATAAATACATCAGAAAAAGGCTTGTCGAGTTGACGGTAATCCACAAAATTCCAACCATTAAAGTCGTTGAGTTCGCCATTATAAAACTCACATTTCACGTTGCAGCGAGCCGAAGGAAATACCATTCCATTGGCACCTTTAACCCGGAGGTACGCTCCAAGTGCGTCAGTAAAATCGTTGCCTCCGCGATCATAAACTGTAAGCGAAGGCAACATATCCTTGAAAGAATTAAGTTTATCAGCCATTTTGGAAAACTCCTTGTCACCTTCCGGCAGAAATTTCGCGAGCCATTGTTGTGTTTCAAGCTGCCGGAGATCAAAGACATTTTCAATGGTCACTTTCTTAATGTCCATTGGCATAAAAATAGCTACCACAGGGGGTATATCACCCTCCCAAAAAGCAAGTCCTGCATCAATAATCTTTTTTGCAATGGGGTTTGGGCGCTGCGGTGTAGAATGAAGATCTATAGCATATCCTGCAGGGGAATTCGCACAATATTTTTCTAATAAATCTTTATGCGTGGGCATCACAAGATCATGTACTTCTATGTGCCCGGCTGCACCCGTATAATAGGCAAGAAGCTCCCTGGTAACTGTGCCGCGGTCATTACCAAGATCATCACTGCATACACTCAGGTAGCGCCCTCTTGACAGGGTAACATCGCCTGCAAAGCGGCGCCTCGTCGGACCGTCTTTAATAATAAAAACCCGGTCTGCACCTGCGGCTTTCATTGCCTTTGCTTCTGCAACCATGTCCTGGTTGGGGTCGCCCATAAAAGCTGGAAACGCCGCTGAAATTACCAGCCTGCCTATGTCGTTATTAAATACAGGGCTCGAAAATTTTAAAGTTGCACCCAGCGTAGTTAGCGGTAGTTCCATGGCAGCGAATTATTCATTTATGTGAAACAAATTTTATAGCGTAAGTCGTAAGATAAATTAAAAATTATCTTCTTGTTGGTGTTCTTCGCCAAAGCATCAACATTTCGCTTACAGAAATTGACGAAAGTATTAATCTATAAAAAACATGTAGAGATAACTCCCCTATGTTTAATTTCTTCCCCAAGACGAGGGGAAACAAAAAATGACGACTGCATTCAGCATGACTCTCTGGATGTTTACCGACTTACCAAACTCAATATAAAAAACCTTAAATTTCTTCTATTTTAGTCCTGCCAGGGTCTCCTACTGTTGGCCTTGTGGTTGGCAGGGACCCTTGCATTGAACGGATGCATCTAATCAACGCAATTCCTCATAATGCACCGGTACAAAACCCTCCGTTAAGATCATTTCATAAAGTCATCAGCAAATATAAATTCTTCGGTCGGCTTAGATGTTTACGTTTTCAATGCCGGGGTTCCTTGCCAGGCGCTCATGGCGGGAGAAAGAGATTCCGGCGGGACAAGACCAGTGGCAGCTCTATATCTTTTCTTCTTACCCACGCTACAATAAGACCCTGCAACGGCACGGCTACAACACCACCACGGGCATAAAAACTTATTTGAAAGAATATCCAAAACCAAGGGCGCCGAAAGGAAATATATCGCCGTCGTTATTAATGATAGGGGTAATGCCCACCCTCCAGCTAAAGCCTCCCTCAACAGGCTGGCGGCGGTACATAAAACTGGTATGCCCTAACACCCTACCTTCTGTATAGTCATTGTAGTTGAGTATAGAAGCTTTGGATGAAAGAAGGGTAACGCCTGCTCCAATTTCGAGCATATTGGGTGAGTTGGGCTTGGCAAGCACGTAGTTTAGTGTAAGTGGTAAGGTATAAACAGATTTTGTTCTGTAGTCGTATTGATTGCCGTTGGGCGTTACCCTGACTGTTTCTTTATCAACAAGGGTAAAACCTAAGCCGGCCCTAAAACCAAGGCCTGACCGCTCGTTGGGCTTAAAACGGCTGTCATAGCTAATTGAGAACAGGATACCGGGTCCACCCACTTCGCAAAACATTTGCCTGGTGGTTGTATTATTATCTACGGTTTTTTGCGCCTGTAGGTTGAAGATAAGTGTGGTGAACACGCAAAGTGCCAAAATTTGCTTAAGCATTTTTATTGATTTTATTTTTTTTCTTCAGCCAAATATAGGGCCTCGTTCGAGTTCTTTCCGCCTTTGTTGGTGTTCTTCACCAACAATCTTCTAAGCCTGGTAATGTTTTATAAAATTCCATTCACTTTTTCCCGTTTCGTAAAATGCCAAAGAATAGCAGCTTACTCCCCCCGAAACTATTACCAGAACATACTTAGTAGCTTGGCTGTCTTTTTAACCAAATTGCCCGGAACCATGCTTTCTGCTTTTTATTGGCAAACTGTTATCAAACTTTAAACGTATTTTATATTTACCTTTAAAAAAGATATTGTAATACGCTTATTTTTGTACTCTAAAATCTTACATGATGTTTACCAACTTATTATTTATTGGAATGCCCGGCGGAAGCGAGTGGATATTAATTGTTTTGGCTGTATTAATTTTGTTTGGAGGCCGCAAAATTCCTGAGTTTATGAGAGGCCTTGGCAAAGGCATCCGCGAATTTAATGATGCCAAAGACAATGTAAAAAAAGAGATTGAAAACGGTTTATCAGAAAAAGATGCAAAACAAGCAGCTTCTGCAACAAGTACCACTACACAACCCTAATTTCGCATTTCAACCAAAAATTAACTGTTGTTTAGTTTTACTTCAATAGAACAATACCATACAGATTTATTGAACGGCCAAACCACCTGCGTGGAGGCCGTTCTTTTTTATATAGAGAAAATAAATTCTCGTCCAAATTTAAATACCTGGTTAAGTGTTTATGAGCAGGAAGCGCTTGAAAGAGCCACCCAGCTTGATATACAACTGAAAGCAAAGGGTATCACGGGCAAATTGTTCGGTGTTATTGCCGGGTTGAAAGATGTGATTAGTTACCAGGACCATCCGCTGTCCGCTTCTTCTAAAATTCTTGACGGGTTTACTTCTATTTACAACGCTACCGCCACACAACGGCTTTTAGATGAGGGGGCCATTATTATTGGCCGACAAAACTGCGACGAGTTTGCTATGGGCAGCAGTAATGAGAATTCGGCATTTGGCGCGGTAAAAAATTCCATTGATGAAACAAAGGTGCCGGGTGGATCGTCTGGCGGATCGGCCGTGGCTGTACAGGCCGAAATGTGTATGATAAGCCTGGGCAGCGATACAGGAGGTTCGGTAAGGCAACCGGCAGACTTCTGCGGGGTGGTGGGCCTGAAACCTTCTTATGGACGTGTAAGCCGGTATGGTCTTATCGCCTATGCATCGTCGTTTGACCAGATTGGAATTTTTGCGAACTCGGTAGAAGATGTTGCCTTAACATTGGAAGTGATTGCCGGCCCGGATGAATTTGACAGTACGGTCAGCCACAAAGCACCCGAAGAATATTCAAAAAAATTAGCCTCCGAAAAAACAAATTACAGGATCGCCTATTTTCCGGAAGCGCTCAACCACCCCAGCTTAGACCCCGAAATGGCTCAAACGATCAAGGCTTTTTCAGAAAAATTAACTTTTGAAGGAAATAGTGTAGAACCTGTTGATTTTGAGTTACTTGAATACATTGTTCCTACCTATTACGTATTAACAACGGCAGAAGCCAGTTCAAATCTTTCAAGGTTTGATGGTGTCAAATATGGCTACAGACAAAATGGCCTTGCAGAAGACCTAACCTCCTTTTACAAAGAGAACCGGAGTAACGGTTTTGGTTCCGAAGTAAAACGCCGGATAATGCTAGGCACCTTTGTCCTAAGTAGCGGATATTATGATGCTTATTTTTCTAAAGCACAGAAAGTCAGGCACTTGCTTACAAACAAAACCAAAGTCATCTTTTCGCAATTTGATGCGATTATTTTACCTACAGTGCCCACCACCGCCTTTTCAATAGGCGAAAAAAACAACGATCCCATAGCCATGTTCCTGGCTGACATATATACCGTTTATGCAAACCTGGTAGGAATTCCCGCCATTTCTTTGCCCCTTTTTACCCACTCCAACGGCCTGCCCTTCGGCCTGCAGGTTATGACTTCTCAATTTAATGAGGTACCTTTGCTGCGTCTTTCGAAATACCTTGTGGATTTGAAGGATAAAAAGTAGGTCTTTTATTGGCGACAAAAGTCAAACAAACAACCAGCGGAATATACTGTCCGGGTTGATTTATTCACATTTTAAATGTAAAACATGAAAAATGTAACTTATTTGACTAAGCTTCGTCGATTTGTTAAATCGTTGGCGGTAAGCTTTGTATTTTTAATGTTAGGTGTAGCAGGCAGTTCGTTCACCGGGTTTTCTTCTAATAATGTAACAGAAGAGGTTAAAAAAACGGAAAAGGACTCGGCTTCTACCGACAAAAATGGTTTCAAGGGTTTGTTATCCCCCAGCACCGATGACGGTGTTAATCCCAATCTCGCACTAATTAATCCCCGTGCAATTAAATTTATCGAAAAATTTGAATCTTTAAATGCTGAGCGTTTAGACAAAATGAAGGTTTGGGGAAAGCCTTATTTCGATATTTTCGATGGCATTTTTGCTCAATATGGATTGCCGAAAGAGCTGAAATACCTTGCGGTAGTTGAATCTTCTCTTAAGCAGACGGCACGTTCTCCGGTAGGTGCAGGTGGACCCTGGCAAATAATGCCCACAGAAGCCAGGCGACTGGGGCTGACTGTAAATGGTAAAGTGGACGAGCGCAATAATTATTATAAAAGCACCAAGGCGGCTGCAAAATTTATGAAAGATCTTTATGGCAGTTTTCACGACTGGTTATTGGTTATTGCCGCGTATAATTGCGGCCCGGGACGTCTGAGGCAAGCTATACGCAAAAGCGGTAGCAAAAATTTCTGGGTGCTGCAAAATTATTTGCCGGCCGAAACCAGGGGGCATGTTAAGAACTTTATTGCCACGCATTATGTTTTTGAAGGCAGCGGTGGTATTACGACCATGACAGCATCGGAAATTGATAATTATAATGTGAGCGTTGCTGCCTTAAATGCCAAAAGCAATTTAACAGATGAGGAACTCAACAAAACCATGTCGGTAACTATTAGCGGAAAATATAAGTCGGCAGCCATTGCTGAAAATGTAGGAATCGATTTATCCGCGTTTAATCATCTAAATCCAAATTTTGACAAACTAATGGCTAAAGGCAGCAAACAAAGCCTGCGGCTACCTGTTGAAAAGATGATATTATTCGATAGAAAAAAACAAGTGATACTAAACGAATCAGTTAAAATGATGATCAAATAATATCACGGAATAATAAAAAAAACGTTGAACTTGGCGGTTCAACGTTTTTTTTGCCTTTTTAAAATTTCAAGAGAACACCTTCCTAATCGCATCCGCCTTTAATAAACATTCCTGGTACTCCTTTTCAGGTATGCTATTACTGGTGATACCGCCCCCAACATGATAGGATAGGTATTGACTGGCTTTATTATACACCAGGCTGCGTATCACCACATTGAAATCAAAATCTTTTTCGGGCGAAATATAACCGACTGCACCAGAATAGATACCACGTTTTGATGCTTCGAATTGACTGATTAGCTCCATTACTCTTTTCTTTGGTGCACCTGTCATAGAACCCATAGGGAAAGTAGCTGAAAGAATGTCGGCAAAAGCAATGTCCTTCTTCAACTTTCCCGATATCGTGCTGATCATTTGGTGTACCTGCGGAAATGTATATATGCCAAAAAGCTCATCAACTTTTACTGACCCGCGTTCGCAAACCCGGCTTAAATCATTTCGTACCAGGTCAACCACCATCACATTCTCAGAGCGGTCTTTAGTGCTGTTACTCAGTGCCTGGCGGTTGATTTCGTCTTCATCCACATTTAACAAGTTACGGTGCCATGTACCTTTAATAGGCTGACTAATTATTGTATCCCCTGTTTTTTTAAGATAACGCTCAGGACTGGCACATAAAAGATAATTATCGTTCAGTTTATAAAAACAAGAAAACGGATTGGGCGATAATCGGGTCAAGGCAATGTAAACGTCGTAAGGGTCAATATCAGCGTTTTCAGCAAAAAACTCCTGACAAAAATTTATTTCGTAACAATCTCCCCTGTGAATATGTTCTAACAAGCGATTTACGATACCAAGATATTCGTCTTTTTGCAAGCGGGGAATAAATGTAATATTTGGAATTCGGGAAGGCAAAAAGGCGTTACAATCAATAATTTGGGTATATACCTTCTGATGGCCATCGTTTAGTAAACCGATCTGCAATTGATCGCTTTTTAGAATGAGCACAACCTGGGGTACAAAAAGAAAACTGTCAGGAAAGGAGGATTGAACAGCCAGGGGCGAATTTAACGAGGAGTATTCAGCGCCATATTCGTAATTAAAATGCCCGAACATCCAATCTCCGGTATTTTGGTACCATTCGTTTATCTGTTCGTAAACACTATCAAATGAAATTCCGGATTGCAGGCCCGCACCTATTATACATTCCACGCTGCTATACGCCGAAGCATAGGAATGACTATCCATAAAACAACAGATGCTGAACCTTTTAGACCAGTTCAACATCTGCTGTTTTATTACATTACCGTCAACGGTAAAAGATTTAAATATTCTTGTCACTTATAGTACCGATGATTAAAAATCATCATCGTCGTCGTCATAACCGCTGGACGATTGGTTGAACATGTCTTTAAACTCTTCATCCATTTTTAAATCATCATCGTCGTCGTCTTTGGCTGCTTTTTTGCCGCCGGCAGGTTTCTTTGCAGGGCCCTTTGATTTTGGAATATCGAATTCATCAAAATCAGGATCCCAGTCATCTTCTTCCTGTTCTGGTTTCTCCCAATCATCGGCTACATCGGCATCGTCGTCCTCATCACCATCGTCATCAGCTTTTTTACCCTTAGATGCCTTTACCGGTTTACCGGCAGGTTTTGTATCCATTTCATCGTCATCATCATCCAAATCATCTTCGGTTGATTTTTTTGAACCGGACGTCGATTTGTTTGCCGCATTTTGTGCCAGCGGTGCAGCTTTTTTAGGAGTGGATTTAGACTCCTTATCAGATTTTTGTGCCATAATTCCAATAGGATTTTTAAACGTAAAATTTCATAGAGATTTTTAATCAGCCAAATTTATCTGTCAGAGATTTCCAATTTTAAATAATACTTATTATAGCCCTTCTGAACGACAGATTTTTTAAAATATTTTAGAAAAACATTTAAATAATTATTTTTCCAACATAAAACAAGTGATTATAGTTGAATGATTTGCTTTCTGCCCGGGCCATTTGAAATATAAGCAACAGGCGCACCAATAAAATTGTTGATGAAGCTTACATAGTCTTTAATGGTTTCGGGCAATTCTTCAGGCGATGTGATGCCAGTAGTATCCTGGTTCCATCCCTTAAAAGTTTTTAAAACCGGCTCAATCTTCATCTTCGACATTTGGTAAGGAACTTCGTTTCTCTCTTTACCATCAACCATATAAGCAATACACATATTCAGTTCTTCAAACGAATCCAATACATCGGCTTTGGTCATTACCACCTGCGTAACTCCATTGATCATACAGGCAAACTGCAAAGCAACCAGGTCAATCCATCCGCAGCGGCGCGGACGGCCAGTGGTGGCGCCAAATTCGCTGCCCACTTTTCTTAGCTTTTCGCCTGTTTCATCAAACAACTCGGTTGGGAAAGGCCCACTGCCCACCCGGGTGCAGTAAGCTTTTGTTACGCCGATAACTTCTTTAATTTTTTGTGGAGCGATTCCCAAACCAGTACATACCCCTGCAGAAATAGTGCTGGATGAGGTAACAAATGGAAAGGTGCCAAAATCGATATCCAGCATACTGCCTTGTGCCCCTTCGGCCAGTATTTTTTTGCCTTCGCTTATTTTATGGTTGATGAAGTATTCACCATTAACAACATTTAGCGTTTTTAAAAATTCAATGGCATCAAAAAACTCATCTTCCCAAGTCGAAATATCTTCGTTAAAATGAAACCCATCTAACAATCTTTGGTGCTTTAAACGCAGCTTAATATAGTTTGATGTAAACGACTTGTCCAGCAGATCGCCCACACGCAATGCATTGCGGCCGGTTTTGTCCATATATGCGGGGCCGATACCTTTAAGGGTTGAGCCAATCTTATCCAAACCTTTAGAAGCTTCGGAGGCCTTGTCTAATGCCCGGTGACCAGGTACAATGAGGTTTGTGCGTTCTGAAATAAACAGGTTCTTCTTTACATCAATGCCAAAAGAAGCGACCAAATCGCATTCTTTCTTTAGTGTTACCGGGTCGAGCACCACGCCATTACCCACCAGGTTAACGATGTCTTGATGAAAAATACCCGAAGGAATCTGGTGCAGAACAATTTTTTTATCGTCCACATACAGCGTATGGCCTGCATTGGGGCCCCCTTGAAAACGAGCCACCACGTCGTAGTTGGGAGCAAAATAGTCCACTATTTTTCCTTTGCCCTCATCTCCCCATTGCATTCCTAGTAAAACGTCGACCATTGCGTTAGAATTTGCGGCAAAAATAAAGGTTGAGGGGGAAACAGAAGGTAGTTTTTATGATTCTTATTTAATGCAAAAAAATGGTGGGTTCTTTAATTATGGGAAAGTTAATCAACATCAACCAATGTTTCATTCCTTACCGAAGCAGCACCATACTTAACACACGCTAATATCTGCACTTTGGTTAGAAACGGATAAGATGCCAAAAGCATTTCAATGGTTTCGCCTGCACCAATTTTTTCCAGAATAAGATCAACACCTATCCTGGTACCTTTAATAACTGCTTTACCTTTTAAAACACCCGATTTTTGCTCAATATAGTTTTCTAACATAACGCGTGGTTATATCTTAAAAATACGAAAATCATCACAGTTTTCTTTTCGTACCTCCAACTAAGTGGGCGGAGGTAAAATATCAATTGCATTAAATACAAAAAGTAACAGGCACTTTATCCAAATGCCTCCAACCCCTTCCTTACCTCCCCAATTCCAACACCAAAGCGGTTTTAGCAGGTATGCTAATGGTAGAAAGGACTGACATAGTCTCGCCGGTAAGTACATTTTTGGCGCTGGTAAATCCTTTCATGCGCTCAGCAAAACGGCCGGTTGAAAGATCCGCGGCTTTGTCATTACTATTGGTGGCCACCATGACGGTGCGATAATTATCGTACCTGAAATACACATACATGCCATCTTGCGGCAGGTATTGCATCAACTTTCCAGTCTTAATAGCCGATGAATTTTTTCGATAGTTTGCCAGCTTCTTTACAAAATCGAATGCCTCGTTTTCCTTTTCACTCCTGTCATTAGCCTCAAACTTATTTTGTCTATCGCCAGGAAAACCGCCAGGAAAATCCCTTCTGACTTCGGCATCGCTGGGGTTGCGCGTATTCTTCATCAAAATCTCCGTACCATAATATAAAGACGGTATGCCGCGGGTGGTGAGCAGCCAGGTAATACCCATCATGTATTTATTGAAATCCTCGCCTATTACCGACAGGTACCGGTCCATATCGTGGTTATCCAATTGAGTGACCATCTTCATGGGATCGGCATACAGCTCATCCTGCGCCAGGGTATTGTACAACCTGTTTACGCCATCATCCCAGCCAAAATTTTGGTTGAGGGCATCAAAAAATGCATAGTTCAGCGGAAAATCGCAGGTACCCGGCAAATTACTCTTAAAGGGAAAGTTCACCTTATTTTTAACGAAATACGAAAGAAAGTATGGCGTGTTCGAAACCGTTTCGCCATACAAAAATATGTTGGGATACTCCGCCATCAGCGCCTGGTTACAACGGTTCATAAACACGGGATCATTGTATTTATACGTGTCTATGCGCCAGGCATCCACGCCAAACATTTCGGTGTACCATATAGCGTTCTCAATTAAATAATTTGCCAAATAGGGATTGCGCTGGTTAAGGTCGGGTAGAAACTTAGTGAACCATCCATCCAGCATTACATTACGATTAGTTGCGGCGCTATGAGGATCAATCAGCGATTGCTCCCTGTGCGAAGTATTTGTATATTGAGGCCAATTGTTGAACCAGTCTTTGGTGGGCTGATCCTTGTACATCCAATGATCATCACTTACATGGTTGTACACGGCATCCTGCACAAGCTTCATTCCTTTTTGATGCAGCGCTTTCGAAAAATCGATATAGCCCTGGTTACCACCAAACCGGGGATCTACCAGGTAATGATCGGTAAAATGGTAGCCATGATAACCCGCCTGCATCCGGCCGGGCCCCTCCAGTTTAAGGCTTTCGTCGTTGGTAATAACGGGCGTAGGCCAAATGGCGGTAACGCCCAGGTCGTGCAGGTAATCCAGGTGGTTGATGATCCCTTGAAAGTCGCCGCCATGCCTTAGCACGGGGTTATTGGCATCGGCCTGGGTATCGAGCATATTGGCGAACTTGTCGTTAGCCGGATCACCATTTGAAAACCGGTCGGGCATCAACAAATAAATAAAATCGGACGACGATATACCAGTGCCCTTAGGTAGGCTGGAACGCGCCATTAACGGGTAGTTATGGGTAACGACCTTGTTGCCAGACTTACCTGTAATTCTTACATTGCCGGGTGTTGCGCTGGCAGCAATGTTTATGTCTAAGAAAGCATAATTAGGATTATCTACCTTATTGGTTCTAACGAGCGTAACACCGGGATAGCTGACGGTATAGGACATCGACCCCGCTTTTTCTCCATAAACCAGCAACTGGATATTCTTATTTTTCATGCCCACCCACCAGTTGCCGGGGTCGATACGTTGAATGGTTTGGGCGTTTAAACCGCCGCATAAAATAAGGACTAGAATCAGGGAAAATAAATTTCGCATAGCAAGCATTTTAGTTAAAACTCGGGAAGATCAAATGTAACGGTTATGCTGCTAAATGGAAAGGAGAGTTTGTGCCTATACAATAAAAGGTTTCGTCTATTGCTCATTTTTTGATATGGCCATTTCAGAATCCGAATTTTTCTATTGCGCAGGTTGGCGAAGCAATCCCCGGTAATTTGTCAACCTGATTATGCAGGGGATTGCTTCCCCGCCAGAAGAAGCGGGACCTGCAAATGACACATTTGTAAACAATTTGCAAAGTTTCCCCTCCTTTTTAAGGAGGGGACCGATTTTATGCGTAGCATAAAATCAGGGGTGGTTAACCTCTGCTTTAATTTTTCTAACACCCAGGCGATACCTTCAAACGCCTACTTGTTTTAGAAGCGCAGCCGTTGTATTCCTATACTTTTTAAATAGTATTTCTTTAATACAATCTTTCTCAATGCCCGGTTCCCAAAAATGATCTTCACCAGACAATCCAATCACTAACTTTTAAGATGGGCAGTAGATGACTGCAATAAAATTCCCGAGGTTATGTTGATGACGAAATTTACGGTTTTGCAGTTGGCTCTTTTGAAGATTTGTCCCGA
The DNA here is from genome assembly GCA_038204535.1 of Chitinophagales bacterium. GTDB lineage: Bacteria > Bacteroidota > Bacteroidia > Chitinophagales > Chitinophagaceae > Segetibacter. The sequence continues at coordinate 22,062 of JBBRCW010000052.1, forward strand.
GGGTGGCCTCTGCGGAGGTGCTGTGGTTACGGAACTGTTTGCCTGGAAGTCTTAATTCGGGTATGTTGTTAAAGACGACCTTTTTCATGTGCTCTAGTTTAACCACCCCTGAATGTTTGTATAACAAGTTATAAAAACATTCTGTCCCCATCCTTGAAAAGGAGGGGAAACTTTTGCAGGGCGGTTTACAGGCTGGTAACAGTTCAATTTTTGGGAATGTATAAGCCCGGCCGGTCAGAACTTTTTTGGGGACTCCCAAAAATTAATCGCAATGACGAAGAGGTCTGAAACCTAGTATCGACAAATAAGCAGGGGGAATTTGAAATGCACCCATGAGGAATTACTATCAACTAAAAGAGTTGATACGATTAAAAAAGGTTGGTAGACATTGACAGCATTAAACCAGTTGTGTACATGATGGTCCCTAATTGTCCCTGATTTATAAACAGGAGGCAATAAAAACCGATTTTATAATGATCTGCTATAACTGCCCAATCACCTTCCACAGCGTATGTAAACTGGCGAGGATTACAAAGGTGCCTACCAGTATAAACATGGTTTTTAAAGGTAGTTTACCCACCAGCCTGGCAGCAATAGGTGCCGCAATCAAACCGCCGACCACTAAGCCCGCCACATCCAGCAAGGGAATACTTTTAAGTAGAATAAAAAAGGTGATTGAACTGGTGAACACTACAAAGAATTCGGCCAGGCAAACCGAACCGATGACATACCGGGCCGAGCGCCGCTTACTCATAAGCGTGCTGGTGACCAGCGTTCCCCATCCGCCACCGGCAAAAGCATCAAAAAAACCACCGGCAGTCGCCAGCCATCCGGCCCGCTTCACCTTCTCCTGGTGGTTCTTCTTTTGAAATGCTTTTTTCATTATAAAAAAGCCCAGGTAAAAAGTATAAATCGACAAGGGAATTCGGATGTAGGACCCATATTTTTGGCCATAATAAGAAAGCGAAGCGCCTATTACGGCGCCGATCATACCAGGGATGACCAGCGTTTTAAATAGTTTTTTATTGATGTTACCAAAGCGATGGTGGCTGTAACCCGATACGCCGCTGGAGAATACCCGGGCAGCATGAACGCGGCTGCTGACAATGGCCGGATTAACACCTTGTGCCAGCAAAAAAGTAGTGGAGATTGTTCCGTAACCCATACCCAGCGAACCATCCACCATTTGCGCCAAAAAACCAGTCAGCAGCATTAATAAAAAGGTGGGGGTATCTATGTATTGCGGAACAGATTGTATGCCGTCTACCAATTGGTGCAAAGGAATGTAGGAAAGAATGGCATGCCCCAATATCATAAAGAAAAAAGCCAAAAGGCAAAACTTTACAATCTTCATCCATCCCGGGCCACCCGATTTCAAATCAACTTCCAGGGTTTCCTGCTTGGCGGCTAAAACCGGTGTTACTTCTTCAAGCCGGCCTGCTTCGGGCAATTTTTCTTTGGCTGCCAATACACTGGTAACTTCATCCAGCTTTCTAACCTTATTGGCAAAATCGACCTTTAAATTCTTTCTTATGGACTGCATATTGTCCAATACCCTTTCAATTTCATCGGGTATCAGTTCATTTAATTGTTCTTTTAAACGCTTGGCAACAGTAGGCGATTTGCCATTGGTTGAAATGGCAATTTTGAGGTTACCTTTTTTGACCACGGAACCCAGATAAAAATCGCACAACTCGGGTTTATCGGCCACGTTAACCAATATGCCTTTCGCTTTTACCACACCGGCAATGGCACTGCTTATTTCGCGATCGTTTATGGCCGTAATTACCACATCAATATCCTGCAGATCATCTTCGCTAAAAGGCTTTTCAATCAACTGCATGTTTGCATTCGTAGCCGCGATCTCTTTTATTTCATAGCTGATCTCTGTTGCCACCAAACGAATTTTAGTTGCCGGCGAATTACTCAGCACCGCACCTAATTTTTCCATACCCACATAGCCGCCTCCAACAATCAACAATCTTAATTGCTCCAGCTTTAAAAAAACCGGGAACAGGTTATTGACCTCTTTAGCGGGAGTGTCTGTTTGCACATTATCATTATTTATTTCGGTTAGCTGCATGCTGTGTTTTCAATCAAAAAAATAAACGGTTTTTTATTATACCACTTCCATAGGTTGCAAAACTACATCGGCCAAAGTACTGGCGGTTCTTTGCAGTGGCTGACTATACAACCAGGTCTTATGCGCAAAGTCTCCAAACGATTCACCGTTTACCCTTTGGCTGACATATACACCCAGCATTCTATCAAGTTCCGCCAATATCTGAGCCTCGTCTAACCCTTCTTTATATAATTTGTTTAAGCGATAACCGAGACGATCGCCACCAATCTGCATATTATACCTGCCATACGCTGTACCTACAAAACCGATCTCAGCGGCAAAAGGCCTGGCGCAGCCATTAGGGCAACCCGTCATGCGGATAACAATGCCCTCATTTTGCAAATTATGTTTCGCCAGTACCGTTTCCACCTTTGTTAAGAAAGCGGGCATATACCGTTGTGCTTCGGCCAGTGCAAGTGGGCAGGTATTCAACGCCACGCAGGCCATCGCATTTTTACGAATGACAGAAGCCTGGTCAGTATGCTCAATGATTTTAAACTGCTCTAATATTTTATTGACCGCTGCCTTATCGGATGGCTTTACATTAGCAACGATCATGTTTTGGTTGCAGGTAAATATGAAATCTGATTTGCCGGTTTTTGCCACTTCATAAAGAGCGGTTTTCAGGGCTACATTTTCATCATCCAGCACGCGGCCATTTTCTACAAACACCGTATAATGCCAGTTGCCTTTACTATCTTTTTGCCACCCATAATAATCAACGCGGCTGGTAAATTCGTATGGCCTTGATTCCTCTAATTCAAATCCGGTACGCCTGTTTAATTCAGCCTTCCACCAGTCGGTGCCCAGCCGGTCAACCGTATATTTTAATCGCGCCAGTTTGCGGTCGCTTCGGTTTCCATAATCTCTTTGTATCGTTAATATTTCGTACACAAATTTCAGCACCTTTTCTTTGGTATCGGCAAACCCTATGACCGATGCAAGCCGGGCATAATTTTCGGCATTCCCATGAGTGGCCGACATTCCTCCACCTATGGCTATGTTAAAGCCCTTTAGTTTTCCTTTTTCTATGATAGCGATTAACCCAATGTCGTTTGTCAAAATATCCACGTCGTTATTGGGCGGAATGGCTATAGCTATTTTAAATTTTCGCGGCATATACCTGTCCTGGTATAACGGATCTTCTTCTGACTGGTCCTCGGTCAGTTTATCTTTATCGAGCCATATTTCGTAGTAAGCATTCGTTTTTGGCAGCAGCATCTTATCAATATCTATTGCATATTCAAAAACCTCTGCATGTAGAGCAGATTGTATAGGGTTTGATGTACATAAAACATTCCGGTTAATATCGCCGCAGGTGGCCAGTGTGGTCAGGCCAGCTTCGTTAAACGCTTTTAGTGTAGGTTTTACATTCGACTTTAATACGCCATGCAGTTGTATGGTTTGGCGTGTGGTAATTTTTATAACACCGGTAGAATTTTCACCCGCAATGTCATGCAGGTCCATCCATTCTTTCGAACTTATATAGCCACCCGG
>JBBRCW010000053.1:0-24906 GCA_038204535.1 Chitinophagales bacterium
TATCTCCAAATCCTCCGGGTCGCTTGGTTCATCTGATTTTATTGAATTTTGGGGCGAAGTGAACAATGGCAGGCTGGATGCAGAAATGTACCGCGATCCGTCATTACAATTATCTGATTACTGGAGTCTGCAAACCGATACTGCGGCATATTTTCTTACTATCAACACAGCGGGCAACAATAGGCGGTTCCAGCAAAAGACATTTAATTTATCGGGCAACACCCTTTCTCCTGCTCCTTATTTCATGCATACTGTCGGGCGTTATTTCAGAGCCGAATTACTGGGAGGATTTTCTGCTGTTGCTGGTCAAAATATTTATTCTTCTACTTATGATATGGGTGAAGGTTTTACCAGCCGCCCCGTAAGGCCAAACAACTGCGGAAGCCAGCAGCAACTGCCTCAAAACTTTTTGTCGTTGTTCCCTTATACAGGCACAACCGAGGTGCCTGCACCAAGTATGATCATGCGCCTTAATACAGTGGGTAATGCAGCCAATGCACGTACTGTAAAAGTTCTGCTTAATAATGATAGCATTACACGCTATCAAATGGATTATTTCTACGATAATAAGGTGGAGGAATATATTCCGGTTGATAAAATAAGTTCGGGTTCCGCCAACTTTATTATGATCAACGAAAGCAATGGCAGTTGCGACCAGTTTAGAATATCCATGATCGAACTGTGCTATCCGCGGTTATTTAATTTTGATAATGCGGCCACATTTTCTTTTTCGTTAAAAGCCTCGCCTGTATTCAACCAATACGTGGAAATAACCAACTTCAATAATGGCGGCGTTGCTCCCGTGGTTTACGACCTGGCCAACCAAAAAAGATATGTCGGAGATATTTCAACGTCAGGAAAAATAAAAATCTTGTTGGATCCCTCCAGTGTGCCTTATCAACTGGTCATTAACTCGCAGGCTGGTGCTAATTATAAAACCATCAACACCCTTCAGACCCGCAATTTTAAAAACTTTGCGACGGCGGCAAACCAGGGCGATTACCTCATCATAAGTAACCCATTGATTTATGGCAGTGGAAACAGCAACTACGTACAACAGTACAGTGATTATAGAAGTTCGGCAGCCGGCGGAAGTTTTGATTCTAAAATTGTAGATATAAATGAATTGGTTGACCAGTTTGCCTGGGGAATTAAGAAGCACCCTTTATCGGTAAAAAACTTCTTAAAATATGCACGCAGTAATTTTTCCACCACACCCAAATATGTTTTTTTATTAGGAAAGGGCCTCTCCTATAATGCGTATCGCAACAATGAATCCGACCCGCTTGCCGATCAGTTTAACCTTGTGCCTACCTGGGGTTCACCTGCTTCGGACAACATTCTAAGTTCTGCCGATCTTACCGCATTGCCAGAAACACCCATTGGAAGGCTTTCTGTTATTACACCAGCCGAAGTGGGAAATTACCTGCAAAAAGTAAAACAATACGATAGTGCCCAGGCCAGCCCGATACACACTATTGAGGGCAAAAGCTGGATGAAAAACGTTATACAAATAGCAGGCGCCAACGATCTCGGATTAGGAGATCAGTTAGATGGATATCTTAGCAACTACAAAACGATTATTAGCGATACCGCCTTTGGCGCCAAAGTAACCAACTTTAGTAAAAACGCCGATCCGGCCGGTTATACCGATGCAATTTTATCGTTTAAGAAAACGTACGAGCAGGGGTCGTCTTTGATTACCTACTTTGGCCACTCATCTTCTACCAGTCTCGATTTTAACCTTGACAAACCCGAAGAGTACAACAACCAAAGTAAGTATCCTTTCTTTATTGCGAATGGTTGTAATGCCGGCAATAATTTTGATTTCGAAACCAATCGTTTTAATAGCCCCTCCACCATTTCCGAAAGATTTATCGTTTCGCCGCAAAGGGGGGCAATCGGTTACCTGGCAACTACCAGTTATGGCGTGGTTAACTATCTAAATATGTACACCACCCAGTTCTATAAAGCGTTTGCCAAAACAAAATATAATCAAACTTTTGGCATTGCGGTTAAAGAAGGCATCAGGGCTACTTTGCAATCTACCGGTGCGCCCGATTTTTTCAGCAAAATACATGCAGAACAATATGCACTTAATGGCGACCCTGCCCTAAAATTAAATTCATTAAACATACCCGATTATGCGGTAGGCGAGCCGCAGATAGAGGTGTCACCATCATTCATATCTGTTGCCGATACCGGTTTTACGGTTAAGGTAAAAGTTTATAACCTGGGCAGATCCACCAATGACTCTGTTAGTTTTAAATTGAACAGAGTTACGCCCGGCGGTCAAACCACTACCATTCTCACAAAAAAACTGGCTCCGTTAAAACAAATGGACTCTGTAACTGCCAGTATTAAAGTGCTGGGCATCACCAATTCGGGAATTAATAAAATTGTTGCCATTGTAGATTATAACAATCAACTGACCGAATTAACCAAGGATAACAATACTGCCACAAAAGAAATTCTTATTTCCGAAGATGAGATCCGCCCTATTTATCCATTCAATAACTCAATCGTAAATACACCTGATTTCAAATTCCAGGGATCGACCGTTAACCCGTTAAGGGTTGCCAAAAACTACGTGATGGAAATTGATACCACCGAAAGGTTTAATTCTGCCATTAAAAAGAGTATAACGGTTAACAGCAAAGGGGGGGTTATTGACTTCAATCCTTCTTTTTCGCTTGTAAATAATACTGTTTATTATTGGAGGATAGCTCCTGAGAACGCTATTTCAGCCTGGCGCAAAGCCTCGTTCAAATACGAGCAGGGCGAAACGGCCGGCTACGAACAATCTGGCTATTACCAGCATGCCAATGCAGCATTCAAAGGAATTTACCTCGACTCTGCAGACCGCAAATTCAAGTTTGACTCCCGTGTCAACAATCTTTTCATTGTTAATTCAATTTACCCCACCAGCGGGCTCGAAGATTCTCATTTTAGTGTGAGCGTAAACGGTAATTCGATAATAGCAAGTGCCTGCGACGGTCCGGTTTTTCAATTCAACGTTTTTAATCCGTTAACATTTGAACCATGGAAAAACGAAACCACCGCTGGTGTAGGATTATATGGAAGCGGCCCTTCGGATTGCGGAGTTACGCGCCAATATAATTTTGAATATCGCACCTATGACAGCGCCAGCAGGCGCAAAGCAATGCAGTTTATGGACATGATACCTAAAGGATATTATGTGGTGGTAAGAACGGTATCCAGCCCTCAGAATAATATAAACTCGTATGCGGCAGCCTGGAAGCTCGATACATTAAAGTATGGCGCAGGTAACAGCATATATCACAGGCTGAGAGATGCGGGCTTTACCATTATCGACTCATTTAACAGAGCCAGAACGTTCTCATTTGTTTATAAAAAACAAGACCCTTCGTTTACACCAAAATATGCCATGAGCGATGGAGTGAACGATCGCATTAACCTGGATGTAAATTGCACCACCCCTTACACCAGCGGCCAGATAACATCAATAAATTACGGACCGGCAAAAGCGTGGAAAAGAGTGAAATGGGCGGGCACTAATCTTGAGACCGGAAATGATGAGGTTACGCTTCGTGTTTTTGGCTTCACTAAACAGGGCGCGGATACCCTAATCTATGAATTGCCCGAAACCCAACAGGATTTTGATATCAGCGCAATTGATGCCAAAAAATACCCTTATCTAAAACTTTCGGTTGAAAGCAAAGACAATGTTACTGCTACCCCCTACCAGTTAAGTTATTTTAAAGCTGAATATGAGGCTGCACCTGAAGGAGGGCTGGCACCAAACCTGTTCATAAACTTTCCTGATACGCTGCAATATATGGAAGGACGAAACCAGAATAACAACGGCTATTCATTAGGTGTTACATTTAAAAATGCGTCAAAAGTTGGGTTCGACAGCCTTAAAGTAAAGGTAGTTTTATACGATGTAAACAATAATGCAATCGTGTTCGACCAGCCAAAAACCCGGCCATTACCTGCCGGCGATACACTACAGGTAGATGCCCATATTGACGCAACCAAACTTTCGGGTTTTTACAATGTGTACCTGGAAGTAAATCCTGATAACGACCAGTTGGAGCAGGTTAGTTTCAACAATTTTATGTATAAAATGGTGTACATACAGGGAGGACAAAATTTACCTGTCGATTTATTGTGGTTTAATGCCACTTTGCAGCAAAACAATGTTTTGGCCTCGTGGCTTGCTGCCAACGAAAATATGGTAGCTAATTATATAGTTGAGCATAGTAAGGCAGGCGATCAGTTTGTGGCCCTGGGTTCTTTAAAAGGAAAAAATAACGGATTAAACACCCAATATCAATATTTGCATAGTAATGCGCAATTGGGTAAAAATTACTATCGCTTAAAAATTACCGACAACGACGGAAAATTCAAATATTCGCCTGTTCGCCTGGTAAATATTGGCACAAAAACCACCGTGAACCTTTACCCCAATCCCGTTAAAAATCTGTTGAATATTACTGTAAGCAGGCAAGACGGAATGGCCTCGACAGTTAAACTGATGAATTCGTTTGGCCAGCAATTGGAGCAGCGGATCGTTAACGGAACCAGCCAAGTTGACCTTTCTAAATATGCATCGGGATTATATCTTTTACAGGTAGATGATGGCGTAAATGTGACCACTTACAAAATTCAAAAGCAATAAAATTAAATAGCCATTATTAAAAAAAGCCTCCTGTTTGGAGGCTTTTTTTAATAATGGCTTGTCCCAAAACCTACAACAACAAAGGCTTTAAACCTTCGCATTAATTGCCTTTCTGTTCCTTTCTTTTAATCATGTGGTAATTAATTCCGTTTATGATGTTATCTATCATTTCAAAGTCTTTCAAATTTTTCAACAAATGGGTGAGCGATTTAAAACCGTAGGTACGGCTATCAAAACTGGGATCAAGTTTTCGAAGGTTAAAACCAAGGGTTGAAACATTTACTTCGTCGCTATCGTTGCCCGACATATCGAAAGCCTTATTGATTATTTTATGATCGAAACCTGGCTTACCGGGTTTTGCCGCCGGTTTTTTTGCCTGCCTTCCGCCCGGCGCTGTCTGCGGTTCAGGTATTTCCACCACCTCCAGGTTTTCAACATATGTAAATATTTCGCACGATTTCACAAATGCATTCGGCGTTTTTTTCTCTCCTATACCCATTACAAAAACACCTTCTTCGCGAATTCGCTTGGCCAGCCCTGTATAGTCGCTGTCGCTGGATACAATGCAAAAGCCATCCACCTGCCGGGCATGTAAAATATCCATGGCATCAATTATTAATGCGCTGTCGGTAGAATTCTTTCCGGTGGTATAACTAAATTTTTGAATGGGATTAAACGCAATATCATTTAAAATACTCTTCCATTTATTCATTTGAGGGGTTGTCCAGTCGCCATAAATCCGCCTTACAGTCACTTTGCCGTATTTCGAAGCTTCTTCTAATATCAGATCCAGCATTTTAGGCTGGGCGTTATCTCCATCAACCAACAGGGCTAGTTTTGTTGCTTTTTCCATAACAATTTTTTCAGTTGTAAATTAAAGGCCGCTAATAAAAAAATGAGTGGCTTACCTGCTCCAAATAAAGACATTATTTTGCTGATGCGCAATCTTCCTTTAAAAAACGGCCGCTACTGCATTAATAGATTCGTTTGAGAAGGGGCAATTTTGCCCATCGTACTCAGCCGCATACGGTAAGCGTTCATAGCCGTGATGCCCAGCTTTTTAACCAGGCTATAGTTGGCAATGGCCCCAACCGGCGCTCCTATAACCGGTACCATTTGTGCCATTTTTGCCAGGTCAATATAATCCCGGTATTCCTGTTGAAATTTTCGCCAGTCGTATTGATGGATGTCAGTTGGAAGCTCCACGCTTATTTGCTGCCAGTCTGCAATATTCAAATAAACCTCTTTGCGGGTCTGGTGGCTCGAAAAGGCCAGTTGAAAAATAAACAGAATGTAAAGCCTTTCACGGTAATCCTTTATATCAAAACCATAAAGCGCCGCTATATCAAATAACATTTTAATCTTTATACCCATTAACAATGGAAAATCGGCCAGGCCCGATAAAATGCCGCCTGCACCGGTAATGCCGCCTTCAGCCGCGGCCGTCTTTTTGTAAAAATTTATTCGCTCCTTTATTATCGCTTCCTTTAATTCCAGCGGCCCCAACACTTCTGTAACCCCGGTTGTATATCCCGCACCAAATAACACCAGCCTGAACATTTGTTTGATGCCCGTGGTAATGGCTTTATGTACTTTTTCCGGGATCCAGCTATTTATCCGGTCTTGTATTTTTTTAGAAAAGCGGTCGAATAATGAAGGTTTCGACAACATTTTTTGTTGCCATTTGACAAGTTCGTCCACTACTTGTTGCTCATATAACTTCCTGCTTTCCATATCTATTGAATCACAAATGTAGAGGAGATGGGTTACTTAATTAGTGTATTGGTATAGATGACTGGTAGAAAGCATACAATATCGTAAAGCTTTTATCCGTTTTTAGAAAATTCGGCATTATATTTGCCCACACCGGAACGTTTTAAAATGGTGTATGCCGGATAGAAAAGTTAAGATTGAAAAATAATTTATGTGAAGAGGTCGCAGTGGTGCAAGACTTTTTTGAATTACTAAAATCTCTTGATTATGTACAGGTATTTATTATTGCTCTTATTGATAACGCCTTTTTTTGCTACTGCTCAAAAGGCAGACTCAGCAAAAGCCGGAATTATTGGAACAGGCACTTTCTATGCGAACTGGTTTAATGGCCGTCAAACTGCAACCGGCGAAATTTTCAAACACAGCAACTTGACTGCCGCCAGCAATAATTTTAAATTCCACTCCTGGGTTAAGGTTACCAATCTGCAAAATAACAAATCCGTTATTGTTCGCATTAATGATCGTATGGCTGCTAAAAGCGCCCGAAAAGGCCGCATAGTAGACCTTACAAAGGCCGCTGCCGAAAAACTGGGCGTAGGCGTAGGTGGCCTGATTAAAGTGCTGGTTGAAATAGTTCCTAAAAGCTAAAGACGGTTTCCCCTATTCTCTCATTACTTCATAATTTTCACGATATTGCAGCCAAATTATCGAGAAAATTAAATAACAACTTATGAAGAAAATACTATTATTAGTATTGATTTTTGGAATTACTACATCTTATTCCCAGGTATCGGAATACAAGAAAAGCCCAACCCTTTCCATCTTCGTTATAGGCAACGATTTCAGATCAGCTCAATTGATCAAGCAAACTTCGTTGTCGAATGTTTTAAGAGAAAAGAAGTTCAGCACATTAAGCCAGTTAGATTATGGATTGGGGGCCAGTTATTTCCAGGGGCTTTCAGAACACGTTGATTTTATGACCTCCATCAGCGGATCTTTTGTAAAGTATCCCTTTAAAAATAAACCAGCGGCCGTCAGTACGCATTTTTTGATTGAAGCAGATGCAAATGTAAATGTAAAGCTGATTTCTGATCGTTATTTCATGGTTCCTTATCTGACCGCCGGAGTTGGCGCATCTTATTACGATAAGGGATATGGCGCTTATATTCCTTTGGGCACTGGTTTTCAATTTAACCTGGGCCAGCAAAACTTTCTTTTTACCCAGGCTCAATACCGTTTAGGTATTTCTGACCTTACCAACGAACATTTTCATTTTTCATTTGGCTTTGGCGTTCCGCTTAAAGAAAAGAAAATGACTGCACCATTACCAACACCTCCGCCGCCTGCCCCGGTGCCAGTTGATACGGATGGCGATGGAATTGTGGATGCCAACGATAAATGCCCTACTGTAAAAGGTGTGGTAAAATATGATGGCTGCCCTGTACCCGATACCGACAATGATGGCATTAACGACGATAACGACGCCTGTCCGACGGTGGCTGGTGTTGCAAAATATAAAGGCTGCCCTATACCTGATACCGATGGCGATGGTATTAATGACGATAACGATGCCTGCCCCACAATACCTGGAATTGCACGTTATAAGGGATGCCCCATACCAGATACCGATGGCGATGGTGTAAACGATGAAGACGACGAATGTATTGACAAGCCCGGACCAGTGAGCAATAAGGGTTGTCCAATTCCTCCCAAGCCCGAAACGATACAGGCTGTAAACAGAGCCGCTACGCGTATTTATTTTCAAACCGGTAGCGCCAAATTATTGACGAAGAGTTTTACAGGCTTAAATGAAGTAGCAAAAATCTTAGATGAAGACAAGACCCTGAGTGTTGATATTGAAGGTCATACTGATTACACAGGATCTGACGAGCTAAACCAAAAACTGTCAGAAGACAGGGCCAATGCTGTTTATAAATATTTGATCGATAAAGGTGTAAGCGCTGATAGATTATCGTCGCAAGGTTTTGGCGAATCGCAGCCGAAAGCAGACAATAAAACTGCAGCCGGACGGGCGCAAAACAGGCGCGTTGTAATGAACCTGAAAACACTTTAACCTAATCAATCGTTTTTTAAGAAAGCCTTCTGCCAACCGCAGAAGGCTTTCTTATTTCCAGAAACATTTTATTATTTTGAAGAAAATTTATTAAAATACCAGGCGGGGGTCCCTTATGTCATGATCGCATCAAAATACTTTTAACCAATCAACAAAGAAAGTTGTTAAATAAACTGGCAAAATGTATATTGAGCTACTTCAACAAAAACGAAATAAAGAAAAAATATGCTAACACTTAACTTTTCGCCTTTTCCACTTTTAGATACCGACAGGCTGACCTTACGTAAAATAAATATTGAAGATGCCGAAGTGATTTTTGAACTACGTTCGGATGACAGGGTAAACAAATTTATAGACAGGCCAAAAGCACAATCCGTTGAAGATGCAAGAAATTTTATAAACCAGATAAGAAGCCGCGGAAGTAACAGTGAATTGCTTTATTGGGCCATTACGCAAAAAAAGAATTCTAATCTTATAGGCACTGTAGTTTATTGGAACATAGATGCCGAAAATCACCAGGCTGAGGTAGGTTTTGAACTTTTACCCGATTTTCAAGGCCAGGGTTTAATGAGAGAAGCACTTTCAAAAGTTATTGAATTTGGCTTTAAAAATTTTGGACTAAAAACGATAGAAGCTTTGCCCGAAGAACGCAACGAAAAATCGATCGCTTTATTAGAAAGGGCGAATTTCAAAAAAGATTTGGAGTACCATCACGATTTTAATCCGCTGGAAACCAGGTACACCACAGTTCGGTACGTTCTAAACTCCGACGATGTGTTTTTTTAGCGGATTCGAATTAGCACCGGGCCATTTATCTATTCCACCAGTAATTTAGTTTTAATACCAGGGCACGATTTCGTACCGAAAAGGGTACGGGGTAATAGTTATCGGTATAAACCAAAAAGAAATCGCTGGCAGGTTTATATCGCCATTGAAAACGACTGTTAACATTCAGATTTTTCAATTGCTGGTTGTATTGCAGGAAAGTAGAAAAAAACAACTTGTTGGTAAAAGTTACATCCACTTTAGACCCGACCAGCCAAAACTCAGTAATGCCATATGGCGGTGGCATTTTAATATTATTGTAGCTGGCGTTCGCCAGCAGGCTTACGAAGGGCTGAATGCGGTATCCTATTTCGGCAGTAACATTTGTTCGGGTTCCATTTTGATAATAACCACCTAACCGGGTACTTAAACTATAAGTAAACAGGCTTTGAGGTTTAGAGGCATATTCGGCAAATATTCCCTTCCAATAGTGTTCTGTTCCTCTGCTGAGCGTATCCTTTCCAGAATTGGTTGGGTCAAAAGCAGCTAACAACTTTACATACTCTGTGAATGCTGAAATAGAGAACGTATTTGTTTTTCTGAAATAAAGTGAATAACCAAGAATGTTTACATGGTCAGTTGTTTTAAAAGCTGTATTAAAATAATAAATTGAAGTCAACTTTGGCCCGTGGCTTAGAATTTTTCCTTTGGCCGGAAAAAATAGTCTGGCAACCATTGGGTTTATCTTAAAATAGTTTGTTCGGGGCACATACCCAACCTCGGCGGTATAGTTCCGGCCCACCAGTTCCTGCTGTAACGACACCGTCCATTTGCGGCTGTTATATTGAAGGTTGGCAGCCTGCACCATACCACTGCCAGATTTAAGGGGAGAAAATGATTTTAATACAAAGGCTTTTCCGGTCCACACATTATTAGCAGATGCAAGGTTATACTCAACGCCAAAATTCCTGTTATAATCTGTGTAGGTTGGTTTTGTTGAATCGTTCGCACTATAATTGATAGATTGCTTATTTACAAAAAGAATCCCAACATTTGAACGGGCAAATACACGCCGTTGCAGCGAAACGATCGCAAAATTTTGATCGGGCAAGCCGGTTTTTTCCACTTTCGCCGTTTGCATATCCATTACACCAATGCGCCAATCTTTATTCAATTTTCCACTCATTCTTGCCCCCGCCCTAATTGGAACACCCAAACCTATTCGGCGCGAAAAAAATGGGCGTATGGTTGCATATCCAAAATTTGCAAAAAGGTCACCGTTTTCTAAAAAGAATTGCCGTCTTTCAGGAAAAAATAATTCAAACCTGTCAAGATTAGTGACCTGCCGATCCACTTCTACCTGCGAAAAGTCTGGATTAACAGTTAAATCCAGATTAAGGGCAGAGGTAAGACCGATCTTAACATCGGCTCCAATTTTTTTGTCGTATTCGGCTTTTCTATTAACATTATATGTTTTAAAACCCTCTGCCAAAACATAAGGAATAACCGAGATATTTGCGCCGGGTTCGGGTGGCGGCTGGTCCCAAACCAGCATTCCGGTATAAGCCAGCGATGCCGTCGGAAATTGACGGGGAATGGGTGTCCAGCTCGACTTTTCCGTAGTTTTTAAATCGAGCCTGCTAAAATTAATACCCCATTGCATTATATCTTTTTTATATCGAATTGATTTAAAAGGCAGCGCCATTTCAAAAACCCATTTAGAAGGATCATTTTTTACCGCTGAAACCCATTTATTATCCCAGTTTAAATCTACTGAAGCGCCATTGCTCATAATACCGTCCCATTGAGCACCTTCGGCATTTGCCCCAAATGAAAATCCATTGGTTTGATCGTTAAAAGGATCCATGAACAGCAGGAAGTTGTCATTTTTTCCAAAACTGAAATCGCGTCTGAGCGACTCTACGAAATATGGCCCGGCAACAGTATTATAACAAATGGCCAGCAGGTAAATATTCTTATCATCATAGGTCATTTTTACATCCGTTCTTACCCTTGCTTTGCTGGTATCCATGGGCATTACCATATAAAAGTCTGATACGCTGTCAGCATATTGCCAGGCAAGGTCATCCATTTTGCCATCAATTTTTACAGGCAGATTTGTTTTGCGGATATGTAATTGAAAATGCTCGTTTTTCTTTTGGGCTATTGACATAAAAACCAGGCAGCAGAAAAGACACGATAAAGAAAATTTCTTTGGCATTAAAAACACTTTTAAGAAGGAAATACAATGCTAAACATAATTGAACAAAAATGCCGATAAAGATAAATTATGCCTTAAAAAAAACAGGATTGTATGTTAATTAAACGGTTCATTATTTTAAAACAGCAACATATTGAACAGGTCCGTTTACCAGAATAAAATATAAAATATCCAACTTTTTTTCCTGTTTTAATTTAAAAATTAATAACTTAAAGCACCGATTAATGAATCCTCTTTTCGGCTACCTTATTAAAATCACATATCATGGACGACATCAGGCCATTTCCAACCATCAGTTCATTTAGTAATGTTTTTTACTTGCTTTTCAGGGCAGCTTTGGGCTTACTGCTATTAGTAAGGGGAATAAATTTTATGTTCGACCTCACCCATTTACAAGACCTCATAAGGGACAGTTCATTCAGTTTTAGCCCTGTAACGTTGGCCTATATTGTAAGCGGGCTGCATATATTTGGCGGCTTCCTTATAGTTATTGGCTTGCTTACCAGGGTTTCCATCATTTTGCAAATACCCATTTTAATAGCGGCAGTTATTTTCAATATACAGTCAGAACAATATGGAAGCCGCCCCGAATTATTGCTGTCGGCTGTAGTTTTAGTGCTACTCATCATCTACCTGTATAAAGGCCCCGGTACAATTTCGGTTGACCATTTTAAGAAGCACCATAAATTGTAAAATGTCGTCTCTTTGATTGGGCTAATCTTTACGCTCCATCAAAAATTTACCATTGGTAACCGATATTGTTTTTCCCGTTAAGGTATCTGCCGCCACAAAGTTAAAAGTTGCTTCGAGCGTGTTCAGCAGGGTCTTTGCCTGAAATGTGCCTTTTTTAATGGTAATGCTGCCCCTGGAAGTTTGATTGGTTACATAACGTCTAATATCTTTCGGATGTAAGTAATAACCTGTATTTTTTGCATTCAATACATAGGTTCCGTCCTTTATTCCATCAGGATCCTTAATTGAAAAACCAGCTCCGTCGTAAATTTTTGATACGATCACCTGTAGGGCGGTATCGCCTTTTATATTACACTCAAATATATTTTCGTTTAGTAAAATACCCTGTTTTATATTAATGCTATCCCCGTTGGCATCGAACCTGAAATAAGCGTTCAGCAGCTTGCGATTGGCCTCTTTTTCACAATGGATGCCGCTAAAAAGCACCACAATAGCAAGTAATATTGTATAGTTTTTGTGTTTCACGTTTTAAAACTAACATCATTTTTTTAATGAATTGCAAGGGTGGGTAAAACTTGTTACAGGCGCGGGCCAGCTTTTTGATAAGAAATTATCCATTGCGCTGCTAAACAGGACGGTAAGTTAATTAAAGAGATACACATTAATTTGAACGGGAAAATATTAAATGCCCCTAACTTTAAAACATGCAACCAATTATTCAATTAACCTCGCTGTTAGACAACGACTTTTACAAGTTTACCATGCAACAGGGCGTTGTAAAATTGTTTCCAAAAGCAAAGGCCCGGTACCAGTTTATTAACCGGGGTAAACACATATATCCAAAAGGGTTTGCCGAAGCCTTAAGAGCATCGGTAAACGCGATGGCCGACCTGCAGCTTACATCCGGCGAAAAAAAATATCTTAGTATTACCTGCCCCTACTTTGACCCTACCTATCTTGATTTTTTACAGGGATACAGGTATAACCCTGAAGAAGTTTCGATTATTGAAACCGAAGAAGGCATCAGCATTACAATAGAGGGCTTTTGGTATCGGACTATTTTGTGGGAAGTCCCGCTGCTCAGCCTTGTTTGCGAACTATATTATTTATTAAATCAAAAAGAAAGGGCCTCCGACGAAGCGATCACAAACATTACCGCGGGAAAGGCCAAAGATTTTAACCGGCTGCAAATAACCGTTGCCGAATTCGGCACCCGCCGCAGGCATTCTTACCAGGTGCATAAGCTGGTGGTTGAAACATTAAAAACGCAGGGTTCACCAGGTTTTGTAGGCAGCAGTAATGTCCATTTTTCTATGTTGAACGATTTAAGGCCTATTGGCACACATGCCCATGAATGGTTTATGTTTCACGCGGCCAAATATGGTTTTAAAATGGCCAATGCAATGGCGCTCGAAAATTGGGTAGCCGTTTACCGCGGCGACCTGGGAATAGCATTGTCCGACACCTATACTTCTGCCGTGTTTTATGAACAGTTTGATAAAATGTTCACCAAATTGTTTGATGGGGTGCGGCACGACAGCGGCGATGCGATTGCATTTGCCCAACAAACCATTGATCACTATAAAAAGATGGGTATTGACCCCGCATCTAAAACAATTATTTTTTCGGATGGGCTCAACAACGAGAAGGTAGAGCGGATAGCCGCTTTTTGCCGGGGAAAAATCGGCATGTCGTTTGGCATCGGCACCAATCTTACAAACGATGTTGGCCTGCAGCCATTAAACATTGTGATTAAAATGGTGGAAGCTTTGCCCGAAGGCGGCCTTTGGACCCCAGTGGTTAAATTATCAGACGAAACAAACAAATACACCGGCGAAAGCCACATGATCGCATTGGCTAAGACGGTGCTGAACATCCCTTAAAGTTTTTGGGTTCAGCTTAATTGAGCAAATTGAAGGAAAAACGTTTTGCGTGTATCACAAAATTATCCAGTTCATTTGGCTCGTTAGAGGTATTGTATGGATGCAGCGAAATATAAAAATTGCCATCGGCCAATTCTTTAAGGGTCATATCAGAAATTTTATTTTCCGAAGTAAAATCTTCTTTTATATATAAGCTGGTAATTTCTTCAAAATGCAACTCGAGGAAGCAATACTCAAAATTATTGTTTGGCAGCGCGTGTCTGGCCTTCAGCTTAACTTTTGCATCGGTAACAAAGCCGCTTTTTACCGGTACGCGAAAATTCACCTTTATATGAATCACTTCTCCATCTGTAAATATAAAGTTTGAGTTTATTTCCTTAACAGGCATAATAAAAGTGGTATAATGATTGGGTTAGATTTTGTTCAAAGAAAGACGATATCGATCAAAATTCTGAAACGATTATTTGGCATGCGCTCGTATTGTGAACATCTATAAAAATTACTTAATTTTTGAGGCTCCGCCTGCAATTGTATATACCTGTTGTGAGTGCCTTACCGGTGCCTTGGAATTTCTACCCCTTTTAGTTTTCTATACATTTCGGTTGCATACAGATCAGTCATACCCGAAATAAGATCGAACGCATTCAGAATTTTGGGGTATGCCGACACCGCGTCTTCAAACTCCCTGAACTGGTCCGGAAAAAGCTTCAGCACCTTTTTGTCTTTATGGCCTGGATTTTCTTTTAAAAGCGCCGGAACAAATAAACTTAACAATTCTGACATAACATTATAACCGGCAATCTCCACTTCCAAAACCGTATCGTGGTTATATATCCGCTCGTTCGAAATGGTCATTAATGCTTCAAATGCACTCGTCCGCAGCTCAATATTATCAACCAGCGTATCGTTAAAAGTACCTTTCAATATACTGTCCCGGTTGTTCCAGAAAACCTCCACCGCTTCATGCGTAAGCATATTGATCACCTTTGCCCGCAGATAACTGATCTTTTCGTTTAAGTCGCCAATCTTATTGTAAGTGACAACAATCTTGTCAATGTTTTCGTAAGGAGGGTTTACGGAACGAATAATATGCAGAAATGATTCTTTCACCAACTCATGCGGCAGAATACCTAACCGGTGGGCGTCTTCCATATCTATAACCCGGTAACAAATGTCGTCGGCTGCTTCTACCAGGTAAACAAAGGGATGTCGCTTATATCCCCGGTCTGCATCCTCATCGGGCAGCATACCCAGCTCATCTGCAATTTCTTTTACCGCATCTTTTTCCGACTGAAAATACCCATACTTTTTGCGGTGTTTAAATTGCTTATCAATAGACGATGAACCGCAGGGATATTTTAAGATGGAGGCGATGGTGGTATAGGTTAGCCCAAGGCCGCCTGTTAACCGGCCCTTAAAGGTGTGGGTTAGAATGCGTATGGCATTGGCATTACCTTCAAAGTTGGTTATGTCGGCCCATTCTTTTTCACTAAAAAAATCGATCAGCCTTTTGCCTTCTATTGCAGTTTGGGCATTATCGGTAAAATAGGCCGAAATGGCTTTTTCGCCTGAATGGCCAAACGCGGGATTGCCTACATCGTGCGCAAGGCAGCCGGCCGCTATAACGTTTGCCAGTTCATACCGGTAAAAATCTACGCTATCTCCCGTTTTATCCGCCAGATGTTCGCCAATTTTTTTGCCCGCCATATTACCCAGCGAACGGCCTACACTTGCCACTTCAAGCGAGTGGGTTAACCTGTTATGTACAAAAGTGCTGCCCGGTAATGGAAACACCTGCGTTTTATCCTGCAATCTTCTAAAAGCGCTTGAAAAGATCAGGCGGTCAAAATCGCGCTGAAATCCTGATCGCGGCTCATCCGATGCCCTTCGCTGACCCACACGCTGCGTAGTAAAAATCGTTTCCCAATTCATCATATGCCAGGTAGTGTTTTGGTCAAAAATAACCGGATATCTTCAATAGGCTGCAAACAAAAAGAGACAGCGGTTAAACTGTCTCTTTGGTTATTTGTTTTTATTTCTATTTAAAATCTGCGGCAGTTACGCCTTCGTTCACTTTTATGTCGGTTGCATTCATTTCAAAAGACTGCTGCTGCCCATTGGCCGAAACAGTAACTTTTTGAACATAAGGCATTAATATATTTCCTACTTTTTTGTATTCGCCAAACTCAATCGAATTATTAACGGTCATATTGTTGGCTACCTGTTCTTTATCAACCCTAACCAGCAGTTTTGATACCACATCGTAATATTCGGTTTGTGTTTTACCGTTTGGCAATGTAACCATGATTTTATAGGCATCCTTCCCGTCCACTTTTTCAGTTCCTGCTGCCTGTAAGTGGTATTTATCCGACAAGTAATCCAGCTGCTCAAATAAAGATGTCTGCGCCTTCTTTTCTTCTATATCATCCTTACCCATTTCACGTTTTTGGCCCATTTGCTCCTGGTAACCGGTAGTGCCATCAAACAGGCTCTTGTTTACCACATTGCCCCCCATGGTAACGGTGGTCAGTTCAAGATTAGGCGCCAATCTTTTCTGCAGCACATCCAATGTCATACCCTGCATTGACATGCCCAGGGTGATGGCAACACTTTTTACTTTTTGCAATTCATCTTTGCCGCCAATAGCCTTTATATAATCTTCAATTACGCCTTTTGGATCAGCGGCAGCAATGGGAGCTGCAACGCTTTCAGTTACCGGTTTGGCATATTTATCATATTGCTTAACCGGAAAACCCAGCTTTTTTAATCCAGCCTCTATTTCGCTTGCCTTGCCAGTAATTACTACCCGTGTATTATCATGATTAAAATATTTTTTTGCCACCCGCTCAACATCTGCCGCGGTAACCGCATTCAACTTTTGCAGATAAGTCCGATAAAAATCTTTCGGCAGGTCATTGATCAGTATATCGGATGCGAATGTTGCCACCCTGGCCGGATTTTCAAGGCCCAGTGCGAAACTACCATTGTATTTGGCCTTCACCAATTGTAATTCTTCGTTTGAAACAGGTTTATTGCGCAGGCTTTCGATTTCGGTTAAAAATTCAACCACGGCGCTGTCGGTCTTGGCATTGCGTACAGCTGCAGCGGCAGTGAACGCTGTTTGAAAACGGCCCGACCCGATACTGGAATATGCTCCATAAGTAAAACCGTGCTTTTCGCGCAGGTTCATAAATAACTTGCTTTCGGCACCGCCACCTAAAATTTGATTGGCCAGCAATACCGCGAAATAATCGGGGCTGCTCATAGGCAAATTAACCAGGTTGGTGACCCTTATTTCGGATTGAACCGCATTGGGCATATCTACCAGGTTTACCACTGTTTGCGATGGGTTTTGTACAACAGGTATTTTTTCAAGACTTAGCGGGGTACCCTTCCAGTTGCCAAAGGCTTTGGCGGCAAGCGCCTGGGCTTTTGCCGGTGTTATATCTCCAACAAAAGTCAAATAACCTCTTGACGGGGTAACGTATTGGTTATACGCTTTTTGTACATCAGCCAAATTAAGGTTGGTGACCGACTCTTCGGTTTGAAACTCGCCTTTAGGATGATCTAAACCAAAGGCAAGCGCATTGGTTACTCTGCCTGCAATAGCTGAAACACTCTTCTCATCGGCCTTCATGCCCGTTAGGGTCATGCTTTTCAATTTTTCGAACGACTCATCTTTAAATGCCGGCTTTTTTAAAGCTTCGGCCATCAGCATAAAGGCTGTGTCGAAATAACGGGTAAGCGCTGAGGCAGAACCACCAGAAGCAGACAGCCCTACATTGGCGCCTATCTTATCGACTGCCTCGTCAAACGCTGCTTTACTACGCACGGTGGTGCCTTCTTCCAGCATGCTGCCCATCAGGTTTAAAACGCCAGCCTTTTTACCTTCTGTAATGGGGCCGCCATCGATCGAATAGGAAGCCGTTACTTTAGGTAGTTTATGATTTTCAACTACCAGTACCGTAATACCATTGGCAAGTTTAGTGATTACCGGATCGCCTATTTTTATAATAGGTGCCGGTCCGGCTTTTGGCGGCTTGGTTCTGTCAATTTGCGCAAAGCTGGTTTGCAGCAGCAGCGCGCCGGTTAGTATCAATATTATTTTACGCATAACTCTTTAATATTTTTTTTTAAAATGAACGGTAATATCTATTTGGCAGGAACATAATAAAGCACCACGCGCTTGCCGGGATCGAGGTATTTTTTGGCTGCTGCCCGAATGTCTTCGCGGGTAATGGATTTAACTTCCGCCAATTCGTTATTAATATAGCCTGTGTTTTTATTATGAAATGTATAGCCATCGGCAAGGTTTTCAGCAACACCCAAAACCCTGCTATTAGTGGTTACATAATTGTTTTCGAACTGATTCAGCAGTTTTTGGTAATCAGCCTCGCTAATAAGTTTTGTTTGCAGCACCTTTATTTCTTCATCAATATCTTTTAGCAAAGTATCGAGCGGGGTATTGTTATTGGGCAATGCATAGGTAATGTAAGCGCCATAATCTTCAAGGGCAAAATTAAATGCGCCTACCTGAAGCGAATTTTTCTTTTCGTCCACCATCTTTTTATACAGCTTAGAACTGGCGCCTTGCGATAATATCGACGAAATAAGCCCCATTACTTTGGAATCTTTAGTATTCATACCCGGTACACGATAAGCGGTCATAATAGCCGGTATTTGAATGTTTGGATCGTAGGCAGTATCCACAATGGCGTGGGTCATCGGATCTTCTTCTACCTTTGTGTACATAACAGGTTGCGCCTTGGGCACGGCAGAAAAATATTGCTCTACCAGTTTCCTTGTTTTTTCAATATCAAGGTCGCCGGCAATCGTTAAAACCGCATTATTGGGCACATAATATTTCTTGAAGAACGCTCTAAATTCATCCAGTTTGGCGGCGTCCAGGTCTTCCATGCTGCCAATGGGTTGCCAGCGATATGGGTGCTTTTCAAATAATCTTTTAAAGATTTCATCGGCAAATTTGGCATAAGGCTGATTATCAACCCGCAGGCGTTTTTCTTCTTTAACTACTTCATTTTGGGTATTCACACCTACTTCATTAATCACAGGGTGCATCATCCGCTCGCTTTCAAGCCAAAGGCCGAGTTCAAGCTGGTTCGATGGAAATACTTCATAATAAAAAGTTCTGTCCTGCGAAGTGTTGGCGTTGTTCTGGCCGCCGTTGGCCGATACCAGCTTCATAAATTCGCCGCGCTTTATATTATCGCTTCCTTCAAACAATAAATGTTCAAAAAAATGGGCAAAGCCTGTCCTCCCAGCCACTTCGTTTTTTGATCCTACATGATACATTACCGAAACGGCTACCACCGGTGCGGTTTTGTCCTGGTGCAATATCACATGCAGACCGTTTTCAAGATCAAATTCCGTAAAATTTACTTTTTGCGCATGAACGGCAGTTTGCCCTAAAAGCCCTGCCATCATACACAAGAGGAGATTTCGTTTTAACATACTAAAAAATTGAGTTTTGTAAGGGTATAAAAATATCAACAAAACAACATGGTTAATGTTTAGCCGGGTTATTTATTTGATAAAAGGCAAATATGGTTCTTTAAAGGAAGCATCGGAAGCCCCGGCCCTGAAGGGAGGAGAGAGAGATGCAGCCGAGAGCCCCGGCCCTGAAGGGAGAAAAGAGATCAAAGCCCTGGCCCTGAAGCTATCGTGTGTACACATTCGTAATGTCTTTTTTGCTCCATAGGAGCATCCTGTTTATAGAATAAACATGGTGGTGAAGGATTAGAGCTCCGTAGGTGCTTCCTGTTTTGATGAATTTAGACGGCTCCTACGGAGCCTGGATGTGCGATTTATCATATATTCTATAAACAGGTAGCCCCTAATGGGGCTATTATAAGACTACTATTTTAGAATCACATTGCTTGATTTCGAATTTAAAGCACATGCAAAAGATGTGTCCACAAGATAGGCCCCTGAAAGGAGAAGAGTGATGCATTCCCTGCCCAAAAGGGAGAAGATAGATCAAAGCATGTGAAAGCTGCCTTTATCTTTGCGGCAAAAAAAGAGGATGCAGGCATCGGAGAAGTTTTTATGGAAGCAACAAACCTTATGGCTTTCGCCGGAAAGGTGTATTTTTTGGGAAGAACAACAATCGTTGATATTATCTGACCTCCATTTTGGCAAGACCGGCCATTTTAGAAAATCGGGCATCGCGGTACCGCAGGGTGTATATAGGGATGACCTGCAAAGGCTGGTTTCGCAAGTGCAGTATTTTAAACCACAGCAGCTGATTGTTGTGGGCGACCTTTTTCATAGTAAGGCTAATAAGGAAATGGAATTGTTTGAAAAATGGCGAAACGATTTTAGCAGCCTGCACATTCAACTGGTACAAGGCAATCACGATATTTTGACCGGCGCCTGGTATAAGCAAGCAGGCATTGACGTTTGCCCGCACCTTGCTCTCGATAACTTTTGTTTTGTTCATGATATACAGGACGCCTGCGAACCGGGCCCAACCGAACCCTATTATTTTAGCGGGCACCTTCACCCGGCAGTTTCAATAAGTGGAGCGGGGCGGCAAACTTTAAAGTTTCCTTGTTTCTATTTTGGTGAAAAATTTTCGATACTGCCCGCCTTTGGAAAGTTTACCGGTACCGCCATGATTGAACCAAACCGCTGCGATTCTGTTTTTGCCATATTACCGGCCAATCATTTAAAGGGAGAAAAAGGTGCGGTTTTAAAGTTGTAATTGTTTATGATTGGGTAATAAAAGATTGATAAAGATGGTGAACCCGGCTTATCGTTGATGTTGGTCGCCCTTGCCGATGTTGGTCGTCGCCGATGTTGGTCGCTGACCAACATCAGTCTCAGGTGATGGTTGCCCTTTAACACCTTTTCATCCATAATTTTCAACCAAAACCAAGTCACATTTCGCCGATGTTGGTCGCCCACCAACATTTATTTTCATATGATTGTCGACCTTCAACACCTTTTCTTCATCAATTTTAAACAGAAACCAAGTCACTTGATTTTAAACAAACATTTTATATCCGCACCAATTAAATAGCCTCGCCGCTGTGTTGGTCGCTTGCCGGTGTTGGTCGCCGACCAACATCTGTTTCACATGATGGTCGCCCTTTAACACCCTTTCATCATTAATTTCAACAGAAACCAAGTCACCTGATTTTTAAACAAAAATTTTATAACCGCACCCATTAAAATAGCGTTCGATCCAATTTACAGCCACCCTTTACCCGAAGGACATCGGTTTCCCATGCTCAAATACGAATTGATACCTGGCCAGCTATTGCACGAAGGAACTATTAGCAAAGAAAATTTATTCAGCCCTTTGGTTTGCGATCTGGAAATAATCCATTGGACACATACCCGCGAATATGTCGACAAACTTATCAATCAAACCCTTTCGCCTTCGGAGCAGCGAAAGATTGGGTTTCCCCAATCTGCACAGCTAACAAAAAGAGAACTCATCATTACACAGGGCACCATAGACTGCTGCCACTTCGCTTTGGAAAGCGGCGTTGCTTT
Organism: Chitinophagales bacterium; assembly: GCA_038204535.1. GTDB lineage: Bacteria > Bacteroidota > Bacteroidia > Chitinophagales > Chitinophagaceae > Segetibacter. The sequence continues at coordinate 21,537 of JBBRCW010000053.1, forward strand.
AAATGTGGCCGGTGGCACCCATCATGCCTTTGCTGACCACGGCGAAGGTTTTTGCCTGTTGAATGATATGGCCGTTGCAGCCAATTACCTGCTTCATCATAAACTGGCTTCCAGCGTTCTCATCATTGACCTGGATGTTCACCAGGGAAATGGCACCGCTAAAATTTTTGAGAATGACCCCAGCGTTTTTACCTTCAGCATGCATGGCGGACATAACTACCCTTTTCAAAAAGAGACTTCGGACCTGGACATTCCGCTAAAAGACGGCACGAATACCAAAGAATATTTAACAATTTTGGCCAATACTTTGCCCCGGCTGATAAAAGACGTACAACCCGATTTCGCATTCTATTTGTCGGGCGTTGATATTTTGGAGACAGACAAATTTGGCAAGCTAAAAGTGACTATAGACGGTTGCCGCCAGCGGGATGAAATGGTATTCTCCCTGTTGAAAAAAGAACGCATACCCTGTACGGTTGCAATGGGTGGCGGTTACTCACCCGATGTAAAAACTATTGTAGAAGCGCATTGCAATACGTTTAGGGCAGCGGTGGATTTTTATGGGGAGGGGTGGTGAGGTAAATATATTAACAGGCTCTGGAAACCATAGCCTGTTAATAAGAGATGATCAAAAATTTTGATAATCAGTGCCGGACACACTCAATTTATAGCCTGTTTTTACATTTAATGTGGCCCCTGTGCCTATTGTTAAACTTCTCACAGAAGCATTCGAATTGACAGAAGGAAAATTAGGCACTCCCGAATTGATGATTACATCAGTATTTGCATCTGGCAATACGCCACAACTCCAATTGCCAGGATTTTCCCATAGAGTGTTTGCAGCACCAATCCAATTAACACCAAATTTTAAACCAGTTGGTGAAGTTGTTGTACTTCCAATGTCACTTGAAATTACACACTGGTAATAATAACCATAAAATAATGTTGGAGGATTGTTTAATGTTAGTGTATTGGTTGTGGAGCCTGAATAATTAGCGCTATTTGAAATATCGTGAAAACCGCCGCCGTCATCTACCTGCCACTGGTAAATACTGCCAGGAATAATGGCACCTGCGGTGAATGTTTTTGTCAGTGTTCCGGGGCAGATTACAATGTCTGTATTTACAGAAAATGTTAGAAAAACAAACATGGTATCTGCAAAGCCTTTGTAGTTGAAAATAATATGTGTGCTGCCCGTGTCTTTTGTTACAAATTGATAATTTACCGGGTCATATCTAACCACGTTGGAATCTGCTATTGCAAAACTTAATGAATCTATGTTGCTGTTTAGTGTACCAACATAATTGGTATAAATGGCATTGTAAACCGGTTGAAATACTTGTTTGGGGTTTAGTGTCACAGATTTAGGTGAAACATAAAATCCATTTAAAATATCTGACGATCTTATATTAACTGATAATGTATCAATTCTAATAATAGTGTACCCCAGGGAATCATAGAAAGCTTCGGCAACCACCAATTCTTTGCCGATTTGATCTGCGTTAACTTTCACGTCAAATGTTTGGTAAAAAAGCTTTGAGTCTGAATCATACAACTTGCCCTGAAAGAGTAACCGAACAGCTTGCAAACTAACTGTGTCCTTTATTTTTAATTGAACAGCTATTGAACTATCAACAAAAACAGTTGCATTTCTTTCCGGCACCTGAATTTCGATTTTCGATGTATCAAAATAACTAATTGTGGAATCCTGAATGGTCAAAGTATCTGTACTTCGGGAACTTCGACTACCTATATTTTGGTTAGCTGCAATCTCATCAGCAAAATAAGGAGAATTAACAGGTGAATTCAATAAACGCATAACCCGTGCGCCAACTTTAAGATTGTCTGTAATATTGATATGTGATGTAGTTGGACCGTAAATTATGGACGCAGTACTTTGTCCAAAAGGATTACTATTAATATTGATTACATCAGATGATTTTTTCCCGGCTAACTGACTGGTAATTGGGACTATAAAATCTGAATAGTTTAAATATTCCGAATTATTATAATGGTCTTTGATGTAATTATTAATATTCCTGAATGGGAGTAATGTTGAATATAAAAATTTAAATTCTATATTTTCTGGTTGATTCAGCAAATAAAACTGAATAAGAGTATTAGTGTTATCTAAATCACTCCCAATTAGGTGATTTTTTATAATCGTTTTATCAAACCTAACTCCTCCGCGCAATCTCAAATCACTAATTGCAGGCGATGTTACAAACGATGGAAGTCCATATTGCGTTCCGTTTGAAACAAAAAAACCACTTCCAGCACCTAAAATCCCCCGCAATTCATAAAGCGCAATGTTATGGAGTCCATTGAGGCCTTTACTGTACTTATCATAAACCAAATCCGCGATGGCTGCGCCATTATGAGGAGTATTTATTGTAATGAGCTTGTTAATAAAACCCTTTCCATAATTCTTAAAATTTGCCGTACCAGATAAGTATTGATATTTACTTATCATTTGCCGGGCAATACAGCCTCCCATACTATGTGCTACATAATCAACTCTATTACATGCATAACCTTTACTTTGCATTGCACCTAATGAGGCCTGTATCGAGTTATAATAGTTATTGCCGGGTATAGCTACACCTCTTAAACCTAAGACTACTTCTGCATTTACATTATAGCTTTCATAATTATACAATGCTACCCTCTTAGCTTCTTTCCATAACGGATTTGGTTTCCCATCACCATCAAAAAAAGTCTTTTTTCCACTTCCGACTAAATCATATCCGGCTTTTTCAAAGGTTTTCGCGTCCCCGTTTATACCATGAACCAAATACAACGGTGGACGAACAACTTCAATGTCGTTGGTTGTAATAGATATGTTTGGTGAGTTATCAATATAGCTAATTGTAAAATTCACTTTAATCTTTCTATCAGGGTCCTGATTTGAAGGTTCCTGTGTAAAATCATCAGGTGCCACTAAACATAAAAAATAAGAAGGGTTATTTGCTTCGCTTGTTGGAATTGTTTCGGTAATACTCGTTTTATTAGCTTCGTTACCCTCGAGATTGTATGTAAGGCCGGGTACAAAAATAACTTTCCCTAACAAGGCTGTTCCTGAGCTTATATTGTCGTTGCCAGATGGCAATACTTCCACCCTTATTGACTTTACAAGTTTTACATTGCCGTTGTTTCTCAATAACCTGATGAAAATTCTGGATGTGCCGTCAGCCGCTAATCCTTTGACGGTAACACCAGCAGGCTTGGGACAACTTGCATCCCATTCAAGGCTGTAAGTAAAGCCAGACTCACCCTGGGTGCTGTTTGATATGGCAAAAGATCCGCTTGTTTTTGAATTGGCTGGATTTTCAATATCAGTAATTCTAATTTTATAAACGCCTGCAATTTT
>JBBRCW010000054.1:0-24803 GCA_038204535.1 Chitinophagales bacterium
CGGCTACAAAGCTTTAAAAGCCGCTGAAAAGATTGCAACTGCTACTGGTAAAATAGCTGAAAAAGTAGCTACAAAAATAGGTATAGGCGGCTACAGATTTGTGCCTCATCATTTGGCTTCACATAATAATGCAGCCTTTACTCCCCTTTTTGAAAAAATTGCAGCTGAATTTGGGCTAAAACTTGATGATAGTTGGAATTTAGTTGGAATTTCATCTAAAATCCACCGTAAATCTCACACTTTTGAGTATCATCTTCGAACATTTGATCGTATGCTCAAAGCTGCGGAAGATGTTAGAAGAATGGGAGGGGGTAAAAAAGAATTTATAGAAAAATTTACTTTATATGTAATAAACCCATTAGTAGAAAATCCTCACATAATCAATCAAGGTCGTATAACAAGAATTCGGTTACGTTAAGCATATATTTTTTACCGTTTTTAGTGTTAAAATACCTACCAAAAAAATGGAAAGGCGTCGGATACCAGGACTATAGCCTGAAAAATATTGAATAGATTTCACTGAACCTTCAGCATAAATACTACAATAATGAAAAGCTCTTTCTGTCTTCTGCTCTTCTTGCATCTTTTTAATAGCGATACTTCCAGCCAGGGTTTCTGCACTAATGTTGTTATTAGTCCTTCAGTAACGCCTCCATCACAAGCAAGTATAGTAAATTCTACCTGCTCTACACTGGTAGTAAAATGGCAGGGCAGTCCCAATCAAACTTATTGTGTAAGTGCTACCTACTTTAATACTGAAAAAAATAAAACCGATACCGCTGTTGGTACTAACATAACATGCGATGGAAGTCAAAGCTGTACCGCTACGATACCCGTTATCTCAGGTACACATGTGATCTGGAGCGTACAGGCTATAAGTAATGGTGCTTTGAGCTATGCCGAAACCAGTGTTTTACGAAATCCAATTCCACCTTGTCCAAGTAGCGAAGGCAACGTTTCCATTTGCGGCAAGGTATTGCTACAGGGCGCATATAGCAAGGTCACCAACCAAATGAGAAACTCTCTTAATACTTTGGGAATACTTGATTCCTTTGCACGTAAACAGCCATATTCCATTGCCCCTTTTAACTACCCTGGCACCGACAGTGTTGCCAAAGGCTTTTTTGCCGGCCATAAAAATATTGTTGATTGGGTATTGGTAGAATTAAGAGACGCCAATGCACCCTCTTCAATAATAGCAAGCAGGCCTGTTTTTGTTACCCAGGACGGTACCCTTGTCGATACAAATGGCGTTACACCCAGTATTTCCTTCGCTGGTGTTGCGCCTGCCAAATATATTATAGCAGTCCGGCACCGCAACCATTTGGGAGTCCGCTCTTCTTACCCGGTCGATCTCAATTGCAACAGTTGTTACGACTTTACATTGGCAAGTTTTCAATCATTCAGACAACTGGAAAATAATTACCCTTCACCCGCCCAAATGGGTACAGCATGGGTAATGCGGGGTGGCGATGCCAATCATAATCAAAACACACGCTACACCGGCATTGCAAACGACCAAAACCAGATTTTAAACCTTAAACTGGATGGCTCTTTATCAAAAATTTTAAGTAATGTTTATGCGCCCGAAGATGTAAACATGGATGGAATTATAAAGTGGGTTGGTCCTAAAAATGACCAAAATTTTTTATTAAATATATCGCTGGGTGGCTTGCTGAGTATTGTTTTTAATGAGCAGTTATAATCACGTAAACTATGGGTTTATGAAAAAGCTATTTCTATTCGTTTTCGTTATACTTGTCATTCTTCCATTGTTTGGTCAAATTACCATGCAGGGAACCATAAAGAGAGGAAACATGCCCAATGCCGTGGATATATACCTGAAGCCCTTTGCTTCATTTACCCAAAAAGATGAGCAGATGAATTTAACTTTGGCTATACCTGCCGGCATAACTCCTGCCCCTGCGTTGGGTTCGGCCGGTGTTACTTTAAATGGCACTGGCCCCGAAAATGGGATAACAGGATTACAACCGAAATTTTTGACGAATAATTTGGGCACGCTTCAAAGAGAAGTAGTTGTTTCCAAAGAAAATATTGAAGGCCAGCCTCATTACATTTACACATTTATTTTCGCGACAACAGCACAATCAGACCATGTTTGGAAAGGTGGCGAAGAACAGCTCGTCTTTAGTGTATCGTTTGAAAACTGTACTGCAGGCTGCGAAGAATTTAATGCTTTTAAGTTAGTAAGTCTCCCCAATGGTGGTGCGTCACAACAGTCTTATTGGTACTTTCAGGTAAACACCTTAGGCGATATTACCAATTACTCCGAACCATTTTATGAGAACCCTAATGCCGAAACAGCTAAAAATGGAGGCAGCATTGATGGATCCGCTTTGTCGTACATTCAGCTAAGCATTCCCATAGTAGTGCCGGTAAAGTTGGTTTCTTTTATTGCAGAAAACAGGCAATGTAATTCCCGGCTTTCATGGCAGGTTGCTAATGAAATTAATTTAACCTATTACGCCATTGAGCGCAGTAATAACTCTATTGAATTTACTGAAGTAGGACGAGTTCCCTCCTCTTCACAAAATGCCGCGACCAAGTCATATCGCTATAATGATAATGACATTTCAAACATCAAAAACCTGTTTTACCGGCTACGAATGGTTGACAAAGATGAAAAATTTGAATACAGCCCGATTAAGCAGGTTAGTTTAAATTGTCCTGAAAAAGTGGCAATATCCGTCTATCCAACCCTTAGCAACGGGTTAGTCAATATAAAACTGTCTTCTGGTCTTGAGCAGTCAACCATCAGGATAACAAATTCCCTGGGGCAGGAAATTATTGTAAATGAAAGTAAAGGCTTTTCGAGAATTCTTAATCTAAAAAATTTTGTGAATGGAGTTTATTTTTTACAGATAGTTCATAATGGAAAGATTCTGGATAATTTTAAGATAATTCTTCACCGTTAATCAATTAGTCATTAAGTTTCAAGGGTCGATTAACGTTTATTCCCTCACAGCGAAAGGGAGTTTTTTTCCATTGACCTTTTCATTCCCTAAAAGTCAATAATCTGTAATCGACTTTATTTATTTCAATTTTTTTTAGCAGCGTATTCCTTCATTGTAATAAACGATTGCAACAAAGAAATGTCTCATTCTCCTTTCCAAAAAGAAGTCAGCACAAACCAATCCTCACATTATCAATCCTTTAAAATACCTTTAGACAATTAAAAGCATGCCCAATGGCATGATAATTTCATCAAACAATAAAAACTAAACCAATGAATAATAAATTCCTCTTTCTCTCAGCATCGGTTGTAAGCACGATGCTGTTTTTCAGCTCATGTGTTCCAAAAAAACAATTGATTTCGGCTCAGGACCGAATCAGCCTCATGCAACGCGATAGTGCGCAAATGGCGGGGCATATAGGCAATCTAGAGAAAAATGTTAATAACCTGCAGGACAATACGGCTCAATTAGAAAGTGCCCGGATAGCTTTACAAAAACAATTGGAGGCAAACCGTGCCGATGCCAATAACCGATTGCAGGATGCCAGCAGCCGGTTAAAAGATGCGAGCAGCAAACTAAATATGAGTCAGCAACAAATTGCCGAACAGCAACGAAGGCTTGAGCAGTTACAGGAGCTGATCGATCAGCAAAAACAAAGAACTGAAGCTTTAAGATCTAAGATAAATGATGCTTTGGTTGGCTTTAATGCCAATGAATTAACCATCAGCACCAAAAACGGTAAGGTATATGTAAGCCTGCAGGAAAACCTTCTTTTCCCTTCCGGCAGTGCTGTAGTAAATCCAAAAGGAAAAGAAGCTTTGGCTAAATTAGCCGAGGTATTAAATGGTAACCCTAATATTAATGTAAATATTGAAGGTCATACAGATTCGATACCCATGAGAGGAAAATACAAGGATAACTGGGATTTAAGCACTGGCAGGGCAAACGCAATTGTAAGAATATTAACAGAAACCTATAAGGTAGATGCTGCCAGGGTAATATCGAGCGGTCATAGCAAATACGACCCGGTAGATACCAATTTAACTGCACAGGGGCGAGCCAAAAACCGCCGGACAGAAATTATTCTGGAACCTAAATTAGATGAATTGATGCAACTGATTCAAAACAGCGATTCATCTGGTGGTAACTAATTGAACATAAGATTATAGTAATACAGAGATTTTATAATAAAAAAGACCTTTCGCGAAATTGCGAAAGGTCTTTTTTTATTGACGTTATTCCCATGCACAAAAAAAATCACCTTCAATTAGAAGGTGATTTTTTTATAAAGCTTAATATTTTTTATTCAGTACTATTAGCCAAGGTATGCTTTCAGGGCATTGCTATAACGTGCTTTTTGCAAACGTTTTATAGCTCTTTCTTTTATTTGCCTGATGCGTTCTTTGGTTAAATCATATTTCTGACCGATTTGCTCAATGGTAACGCCATTTTCGCCATCCAATCCAAAATAGGCATTCACAATTTCAGCTTCGCGTGGCGATAAAGACTTCAAAACCCTGCGGATCTCTTCTCTTAAACTGTCTTTCATTACATTATCATCCGTATCATCTCCACCTTCCAGCAAATCTCCCATGGCAACATCTTCTGCTTCGTGAACCGGTGCATCTAATGACGTATGGCGGGTATTGCTCTGAAAAATATTATTGATCTCGGTTTCACTCATTTCCAAAATCTCGGCCAATTCTTCTGTGCTTGGCTCTCTTTCGTGCTCCTGTTCAAAAGCCATATAGGCCTTATTGGCTTTATTATAAGTTCCAATTTTATTTTGCGGTAACCGAACCAGACGGCCCTGTTCTGCCAAAGCCTGTAGAATTGACTGGCGTATCCACCATACCGCGTACGAAATAAATTTAAAACCTTTTGTTTCGTCAAAACGCTGAGCCGCTTTTATTAATCCTAAGTTTCCCTCATTGATCAAATCACTTAATGATAAGCCCTGGTGTTGATATTGTTTGGCAACCGATACTACGAAACGTAAGTTGGCTGTGGTAAGTCTCTCCAATGCTCTCTGATCGCCCATTTTTATTTTTTGGGCAAGGATGGTCTCCTCTTCAGGAGTAATCATAGGTATTTTAGAAATTTCCTGCAAATACTTTTCAACCGCTTGTGAGTCCCGGTTAGTAATTTGCGTGGCAATTTTGAGCTGCCTCATAATGTAAATGGGTTATAATGAATAAAAATGCTTTTAAGACACTTATTTTTTAATCAAGGTTGCAATAAACGAGCCAGTCAAATTAAATTATACGTATTCTAAAATGCCCGCAAAGGTACACAAAAGCAATCGTTTTTTTTGGGTAAAATAGGGAAGAATTATTGAGATTCATAGAAAATCAACCCTTTTTCTTCAATTTTAATCGTTTATAATGTATAAGTACTTCAAAATCGCATAAAAAGCAACCGTAGGCAAAAAGTTTATTTTATAATTAAATAATAGGTCTTTACTTAAACAAATTTCATCAGCATACAAAAAACCTCTGCCCAAATTAATAAAACCAAAAAGCATTGCCGCTAATCGCTTCATATGGGCTATTCCCGTAAATTCGTGCCCTATGATTGATTATCGTTCAGACACTTTTACAAAGCCTTCAGCTCAAATGTTGCAGGCTATGTTTACAGCAGAAGTGGGCGACGATGTTTTTGGTGAAGACCCCACTGTTAACAAACTTGAAAAATTGCTGGCCGATACATATACTATGGAGGCCGGGCTTTTTTGCCCCAGCGGCACTATGACCAATCAAATAGCCATCAAGTGCCACACCCAGCCCGGCGATGAGGTGATCTGCGACAAATTATCGCATGTTTATATTTATGAAGGAGGCGGCATCGCCTTTAATTCGTTGTGTTCGGTAAAACCATTGGAAGGCGACCGGGGCCGGGTTTCGGCCAGCCAGGTAATAGAAGCCATTAACACAAATGATATTCATAAACCCAATAGCAGGCTGGTTAGCTTAGAAAATTCGGCAAATAGGGGTGGCGGAAGTTGTTATGATTTTAATGAAATAGAAAAAATTAAGGAAGTATGCCTGCAGCATAATTTGTCGCTTCACCTTGATGGTGCACGATTGTACAACGCAATGGTTGCAAAAAATGAAACACCAGGGCAATACGGCCAGGTGTTCGACAGTATTTCGGTTTGCCTAAGCAAAGGGTTAGGTACACCGGTGGGTAGTGTATTGTTGGGTACCAAAGAATTTATAAAAAGAGCCAGGAGGGTACGTAAGGTTTTTGGCGGAGGAATGAGGCAAGCCGGATACCTGGCTGCTGCCGGGATATTTGCGCTCGAAAATAATGTAAGCCGACTGGCAGACGATCATCGTCATGCCTGCCTGATAGCCGACGCATTGAAGCAAAAAGACTTTGTTGGCGCTATTTTACCCGTGGAAACCAATATATTGATATTTGAAGTAAAGGAAAAATTTACGCCTGCATTGTTAGCGAACGTTTTACTTGAAAATGAAATAATGGTATTAGTCATTTCACCCACGCAGGTAAGAATGGTTTTACATTTAGACATCACACCCGAAATGGTAGATAAAACCATTCAATTAATCCAGCGCCTTTAAAAAATGCAAATAGTAATTCCATATAAATAAAAACCCACTCATGTTTCCAAAAATAAACCCTGCCAATACGCAAGCCTGGTTATTGTTAAAACGACATTTTGACGATGAAATGAAGGAAGCGCACCTAAGAAAACTGTTTGCAGCCGACCCCGAGCGGTTCAATAAGTTTTCGCTTTCATACGGAGACATGGTTTTTGACTATTCAAAAAACCTTATTACCAACAAAACTTTACAACTGCTGCTGCAACTGGCCGACGAGTGTAAGGTAAGCGAGGCAATCAAGGCCATGTTTGATGGTGAAAAGATAAATGAAACGGAAAACAGGGCAGTGCTGCATGTAGCCTTAAGGAACCTGTCGAACACAGAATATTTGGTTGACGGGCAGAATGTAATGCCCGAAATAGACCGGGTAAAAGAACAGATGAAAAACTTTTGCCAAATGGTGCATAACGGCGAATGGAAAGGATACACCGGAAAACCAATAAAGTACATTGTAAATATTGGTATTGGTGGCAGCGACCTGGGCCCGGTAATGGTAACGGAAGCACTGCGGCCATTTTGGGTACAAGGCATAGAAACGTATTTTGTAAGCAATGTGGATGGCACCCATATTGCCGAAACATTAAAAAAGGTAACTTCGGAAGAAACCATTTTTATAATTGCCAGCAAGACCTTTACAACACAAGAAACCATGACAAACGCGCATACCGCTCGTAATTGGTTTTTGGAACATGCAGGTGATGAGAAACACGTTGCCGCACATTTTGTAGCTGTCAGCACCAATGAAAAAGAAGTGGTGAAATTTGGAGTAGCGCCGCAAAATATGTTTGTTTTCTGGGATTGGGTGGGCGGAAGATTTTCGCTGTGGAGCGCCATTGGGCTTTCCATCGCACTTACCATTGGCTTCGAAAACTTCGACCAGTTACTAAAAGGGGCGCACGATATGGACCTGCATTTTAAAAATGAAAAATTTCAGAAAAACATTCCTGTCTTAATGGCAATGCTGGGCGTTTGGTATGTAAACTTTTTTGGTGCCGAAAGCGAAGCTGTTCTGCCCTACGACCAATACATGCACCGTTTTGCCGCCTATTTTCAGCAGGGGGTAATGGAAAGTAACGGCAAAAGCATTGACCGCAATGGTTACGAAGTAAACTATAACACCAGCCCGGTAATTTGGGGCGAACCTGGTACAAACGGCCAGCATGCATTCTATCAATTGATACACCAGGGCACATTGGTTATTCCGTGCGACTTTTTCGCTCCGGCAATTAGCCATAACCCCATAGGCGACCATCACGATAAATTACTCAGTAACTTTTTTGCGCAAACCGAGGCCTTAATGAATGGCAAAACCGAAGAAGAAGCCAAAAATGAACTGGAGGCGGATGGAAAATCGAAAGAAGAAATAAAGAAATTGGCTCGGTTTAAGGTTTTTGCTGGTAATAAACCTACCAATTCTTTTTTGGTAAAACAGATAGACCCTCACACGCTCGGCGGGCTGATAGCCATGTACGAACATAAGATTTTTGTTCAGGGCGTCGTCTGGAATATATTTTCTTTCGATCAGTGGGGCGTTGAACTGGGCAAACAACTTGCGAATAAAATTTTACCTGAGCTTCTGGATAAGAAGACGGTATCGGGACACGACTCTTCAACAAACGGCCTTATTAATGCTTACAAGCAATTAAAGAATTAACCGGCCTTTGCCAAAATTTCTATAAGATTAATCAAGCGGTACTCCATTCAGGGGGCCGCTTTTTTTTTAATTTGTGGTATCAGCTAAAATCAAGATTATTTAAAATTAAATTAGTGCTCCTCTGGGGGCTGGTTGTTGAAATGCTGGCCTCAGCGCCGCGCTTCCACATCCCGTTACATCCTGCCAAAAAAAAACCTCCTTAATCAGGAGGTTATTTTTCTTATAAAATTACTATCTACCATTTTTCAACCTCTTCGGTTGAGTGGTTATTATGAATGGTTGTTGTTGGAATAATTTCTTCGACTGTAATTAATTTTTCGGCTTCTTCAATTGTTTCAACTGCTTCAGGGGTTTCAGGTGTTTCAGACATTTCAGGCGTTTCTTCTACTGCCTCGGCAACAATTTCTTTTTTGCTTTCTGTTACTGCCGCAGATGCTTCAACAGCACCTTCCCCATTGCCATTTTCATCATAGTTATCATGATTAAACGCATCAAAATCAAAATCGGGCATTAAATCGGTTTTTACATAATCAACTGCCTCGGTCAATGCTTTGATAAACTTATTAAAATCTTCTTTGTACAAAAAAATCTTATGCCTGTCGTACCCATTGTCGTTAAATCGTTTGCGACTTTCAGTGATCGTTAAAAAATAATCGTTACTGCGGGTAGCTCTTACATCAAAAAAGTAGGTTCTTCTTTTACCTGCTCTAATCCTTTTACTGTAAACACTTTCAATTTTTTGTTCGTTGTTCTCGTACGCCACAATTTTAGTTTTTTGTTAAGACTTTATTAAAACAATGTGTTACAAATATAGGATTGTTTTTGAATTGCCAAAATTTAGATGAGTGCTAAAGTCAAGTTATAGAACAGGCGCATGGACAAATTTACCGTGCTTCCTCCGTTGATTTTTGCTGGGAAAGCGTAACCTGCATCCGGTATAATTCGCTGTAATAACCCTTTAAAGCCAATAGCTGCTGGTGGGTGCCTTGTTCTATAATCCGGCCATCTTCCAGAATGACAATTTTATCGAAATTAAAAAGTGTAAATATGCGGTGCGTTATTATAATCGCTGTCTTATCGTTTAAGAACTGGTAAAGATTGGAGATGATGGTGTTCTCGGTAGAGGTGTCAACAGCGCTCAGGCAATCATCAAATACCACTATCTGCGGATCTTTTATGAGTGACCTTGCAATAGATATCCGCTGTTTTTGCCCGCCACTTAGCGTTACGCCCCGTTCGCCCACCAAGGTATTGTACCCTTTGGCAAAATGATGTATTTCTTTCTCTACGCTCGCCTGCCTGGCTGCAAGCGCTATTTTGTCTGCTGCTGCTGTTTTTTCTAATCCAAAACTAATGTTATTGGATACCGTGTCGCTGAACAAAAAAACATCTTGCGGTACATAACTTATTTGCCGGCGCAATTGGTGCAATTTGTATTGATCCAATAATTTTCCATTGATGGTGATGGTACCGTTTTGCGGTTCGTAAAACCGGAGCAGTAGCTGTGCAACGGTTGATTTACCGCTGCCGGTTTTGCCTAAGATCAGCACCTTCTCCCCTTCTTTAACATACAGCTCAAAATTCTTTAAAGCAACTATTCCGGTATGCGGATATACAAAGGTTACATTGCTGAAATGTATATCGCCCTTAACTATTGACGGCTGCAACCCGGGCGTTTCCGCTATCACTGGCTTTGTATCTAAAAATTCGTTCAGCCTTTTTTGCGATGCCGAGGCGCGCTGTATCATACTGGCAACCCAGCCAATAGCGCTCACAGGAAAAACCAGCATGTTGATGTACAAAACAAACTCAACGATCACACCCACTTTGGTGGTATCGTTCAATGCCTGGATACCGCCGATGAGAATAGTTACAAGCGTGCTCAAGCCGATCATTAGCGACATACTTGGAAAATATACCGCCTCAACTTTTGCAAGGCTGATGGCGTTCTTTTTGTATTCTTCGCTGTTGCGGTTAAAAAATCCCAGCATCGCCTTTTCCTGCACAAACGATTTTATCACACGTATACCCGAATAGCTTTCCTGGGCGTTGGTAGTCAGGTCAGATAACAGCGCCTGTATCTTTTCGCTTTTTTTATGAATAACAGTGTTTACTATGTAGATAGTGATGGCCAGTATCGGCAGCGGCGCCAAAACATACACGGTGAGCAGCGCGTCTTTACGCACCATATTTACCACGCAAAAGCCAATGAGCGTTACCAGGTTTATAAGGTACATGACGGCCGGACCGGTGTACATTCTTACACGGCTTACGTCTTCGGTAACCCGGTTCATTAAATCGCCGGTGCTGTGGGTTTTAAAGAAATTGGTATCCAGTTCCTGGTAGTGTTTGTATACCTGGTTCTTTTGGTCGTACTCTATATGGCGGCTCATTACTATAATGGTTTGCCGCATAAAAAACATTAGAATTCCCCTTAAAATGGCCAGCAATAAAATGGTAAGGCTACAGATTGCCACCAACAATAAAAAATCGCTTTGCAAAGGCTTCAGCACATCGGTAAACCACTGAACAAGGGGATCGTGCCAGGGCTTTTCGGGTATTGGCTTTGCATTAGGCAATCTTTGCTGCACCTGGTTTATTATATACCCCGTAACCTGCGGTGCCAGCACGGCAAAATAGTTGGAAGCCATGACAAAGATCATTCCCATGAAAAACCGAACCCTATACTTCCAGAAATATTTATTGAGCGCTTTAAGATGTTTCAACCAAAAAAATTTAGAGGCAAAGGTATGGGATGCGTTATTTATGGTTTTGCCAATAATTCTAATCAAATGTGAATACCAATGACGGTAAGTAGCCGGCTAAACGTTGCCAATTTACCCGGCTACTATTTTCAATAAAGTTGAAAAAAGTGTATTAGCTGCCAGATGATTTCCCCCTAAACTCCAGCGGCACATTCACCTTTACACTAAAATTTCTTCCCATGTTAAACACACCCTGGCGGCCGGTTACATTATTTACATCGGTATATTTCAGGCGGCTTAAATGGTTTTGATAAGCTACATCAGTCAGGTTATTACCTGAAACAAAAACACTGAACAGGGTATTTCCCTTACGGGTGATGTCGCCTCCAAAACCCAGGTTGAGCAGGCTGTAACCTATTGTTTTGGTTTCGGTATTATAACCGGTAAAAGCATTGTTTTGAGCAAAGGTGTTATCCAGTTCTAATCTTACATACAGGTTCTTCAGGCCTTTTCCGTTTTTCAAAAACTCGCCTTTTATATCGTTGATCAGCCTGGCGGCTGGAATAAACGGCAGGTTGCTGCTTCCGTCCTGCGTCTGCGATAGCTTTCCCCTTACATAAGAAAAACTGTTTTCAATGTGCAGCCAATCCAACGGGTGCGGGTGAATATCCAGGTTGGCCTCACCGCCATACAATACGGCGTTTAACTGGTTGAATTTAAAGGCATAATAATCTGAGCCATCAACGGTCAAAATGGAGTCGCCACCTGCCACAGCATCAAGCTTGCGGTAATAAATAAAATTACGAATGCTGTTAACAAAAAGGCTGGCCGAAAGGGTAACATGTTCCGTTGCAAAATCAAGTCCGCCATCAACCTGCAAGCTTCGCTCCGATTTAAGATTATTGGTACCATATTCAAACCGGTTGGTTCCTTCGTGGGCGCCATTGCTGGCCAGTTCGGGTATACTGGGCGCCCGAAAACCACGGGCAAGATTCAATTTAAGCGTTACCTCTTTTCCGGCCTCATAACTGATACCTATGCTGCCCGAAGGATTGGCAAAGTTTTTCGAAATCGAAGCAAACTTCACCTCTCCTCCTTCCGTCAATCCCCTGGCATTAATATTCCGGTTATCCATACGAACGCCGCCGCTCAGGGTAAATTTATTAAACCGCCGCTGGGTATACACAAAACCGCCTATATCAAACAAATTGTATTCAGGTATCAACACTTCGGTTCCTTTATTGGTATTATTCTGGCGCATACCATTTACCCCAATTGTCGTCTTCCAGTTATTTTTTTGCGCAAAATGATATTGAGCGTTATAGTTGACTGTCTGCAGGTCAAAGTCGAGGCCTGTTTCTTTTGGATTGAGAATATTGCCAAACTCCTGGCGCTCGTTGCGCTGATAACCAACAGTGAGGGTAAGGCGACCATCCCCTAATTTGAAACTATTGTCGGATGCGATTTTAAAATGCCGAACCCGCTGGTCGGGTATTGCGGGATTAACCGATGAGTGGTCGCTGGCCGGCACAACTATATCTGCGGCCGTTCCACTAATATTGACCTCTTTCATAAATTTTCCGGTAGCGCTGTCACGGGCACCTTCTACCAATCCAGGATGCTGGTCAAAACTGCTGAGGTATAAATGGCTAAAGCCCCAGTCCTTATTCAAGCCAAGATACCCGCCAAAGTTTTTCTCGTTAAACCGCGAATTAAAAACGTAGCCATCGTATTTATTTTGATAATCGCCTGCCGCCTTATACGAGCCATAGGCGCCCCAAATAAACCCGTTTTTATTACCGCCAATATCGCCATGAAAGGCACGCTGGCCATTGTTTGTTTGATAATTCGCAAAAATGTTTCCTTTAACGGTACCGATTGGCGCGGGAACAATGCTAATGAAATTGACTACCCCAGCCAATGCATCGCTGCCATACATCAGCGATGCAGGACCTTTTAAAACTTCGGCGCGGCTAACATTCAGTTCGTCAATCTCAATGCCATGTTCGTCTCCCCATTGCTGGCCTTCCTGCCTTATACCATCATTCACAATCACTACCCTGTTGTATCCCAACCCGCGAATGACAGGTTTTGAAATGGCCGGGCCGGTAGATATCTGGGCAACGCCGGGCGTTTTGGTTAAAGCGTCTATCAGGTTACTTGCAGAGCCGCGCAACAGATCTTCCTTCCTGACAATATTTACCGGAACCGGCGTTCTTTTTATCGAAGTGGCCGCGCTGACCCCAGTTACTGTTACCGCTTCGGTTTCTAAAAAAGAAGGTTTTAGCCAAAAATCTTTACTGGAAATTTGTGTAAGGTTGATCGTTTCCACTACCGAGGCATAACCAGTGAAACTTACCTCCACCAGGTATTTGCCACTTTTAATAGCAGGTATCTTAAAGGCTCCCAAACTGTTGGTAACAATGCCTCTTCGTAAATCTGGCAAAGAAACCGAAGCGCCCGCCAGCGGCTTACCCGTATTTGCATCAGCAACATAACCGGTAAAATCATGGTTACCGTTCCTGCTTTGGGCCTGCAGCGAAATCGAAATTGGTAAAATAAGAAAGCCAGACAGTAAAATCTTTAGATATAATTTCATGATATAAAATATAAACTAACAGCAAAAGCTGCATAGGATGAATAGCAAATAAGTTTTGAGACCCAGCTGCAAAATTTGGCAGCAGGTTAATCAGGCAGGCAATACAATATAAATGGGAGGACCGCGAAGTTCGCTATAGAAAAGTTGTTGAGTTAAAAGGCTGGTGAATGCGGCAAGGGGATCAACTGTATAAATGGTTTTACATAACAGGTTTTCTGGTTCAATGCCTATCTCAAATGGAGATTCGGTAACCAGGTTATCGGTATTGCAGTGAAAGCCGGCAACTTTTAATGCGGTAGTACCTGGATTTTTAGCTGAATATACGTTTGCCAAAGCAAAAGCCTGGTCGGTGTGATTGGCAATCCAGTTATGCAATACTTTTTTGGGGGTGATGCTAAAGGCAAAAACACCCAATAGTAAGAAACTTACAATTTGCCGTATGGTATCACGTTTGCTCAATTTTGCAACAATATTGCAAATGTAAACCAATTAGATCATTTTTATTTCGACCATCCTGTTTATAACAAACCGTTGTAAATTGTAAAATTGTGAAAGACAATAAAGGAAAAGCCCATTGTCAATTTTTGCTCTTTTTGAAACCTGATTTATTTTTATAAAAGATAACTTTGCAAAAAAGCAGGCAGCATGCGATATACAAATGCGAACACAAAAACCATAGAAGAACTGGATGTAGATGTGCTGACGGACGTTGGTCACTCGTACCATATAGTGGTTTGGAACGATGAAGTAAACACGTTTGAATGGGTGATAGAAACCTTAATTGATGTTTGCAACCATTCCATAGAACAGGCCGAACAATGCGCTATGATCATTCATACAAAAGGCAAATACTCTGTTCAACAAGGTAATTACGACGATCTTAAACCAAAGGTAGATGCGATAACCGAAAGGGGTATAAGCGCCACTTTAGAGGTTTTGGCAGATTAGAAAAGTTTTTTTTATAAGCAAATGCCACTGATAGCCGCTATCTCAACTCCTTGCAATCCAACCTGATAAATTCGGCATCCAATTTTCCGGCACCTCTTAAAAATCCAGGCCTTTCTCAACTAAGTCATTTAGTCACAGGCTGATTTAATCGAAAACTTTTGATTTCAACCTAACTGCTGCATCTTATTTTTACACATGTCGCTGCATGTTTTAGATAGTAATAGTTGGTTTCCCCCGGTTGACGAAGCTTTGCCGGATGGATTGCTGGCCATTGGCGGCGACCTTTCGGTTAATCGGTTGCTGCTTGCGTATCACAAAGGAATTTTTCCATGGTTTGATGGTGATGTGCCCATGTGGTGGAGCCCCGACCCCCGTTTTGTATTATTTCCGCCCGAACTTAAAATTAGTAAAAGCATGCAGGCCTTAATAAAAAAAGAGGCATTTGAGTTCACCATCGATACCGTTTTTGAACAGGTGATTGAAAACTGCAAACAAATAGAACGAAAAAATCAAACAGGAACATGGATCACTGAATCGCTTAAAAAAGCCTTTATTGAACTGCATCGACTGGGATATGCACATAGCGCGGAAGTTTGGCAAGGCGGTAAGCTGGTGGGCGGGTTGTACGGGATTAAAATGAACAGAATATTCTTTGGAGAAAGTATGTTTAGCCTTGCAGGCAATGCCAGCAAATATGCATTTATGAAATACGTGCAATGTCTACAGCAGAACGGCGTACGATTGATTGATTGCCAGGTGTACACCGCACATTTAGAGAGCCTGGGCGCCCGAATGATAGAAAGGGGTAGTTTCATTAAACAACTGGAAGATTTGATATAGCGCACAAAAGCGAACCAAAATCACCGCCGATACTTTACGTGGTAACGGGCAATAGCAACATTTGCAATCAATTATTTGGGCTGATGGCGAGATGAAATCCTGGCCTTGTGGCATTTCATCAGGAATATCAGCATGATATAGTACTTGTAAACACTGAAAGCTTTTGGCAGGGCAAATTTTTTCCACAGAAATTTCATTGGGTAGCCCTTAAATGCCCCGCCCTTTTTACTATTAATTTTAGAACAACCGGATATGTAAATTTATTATCCGCAATAGCTCCGTATTTTCATAAAACTTTTTAATCTTCGCCTGCAGATAATTTCTGCAAAAAAAATACGATATGCCAAATCCCCGATTGAATGTTGATCTAACCGATAGTTTTGAAAAAATTCCGGTTAAAATATTTCCTACCCCCGAAGAGGGCTCAAAATATGCGGCAGACGAAATTTCAAAGGCTATCAAAGAAAAACAGGGACTGGGCCAGCAGATCGTTTTAGGATTGGCTACGGGGTCAACACCCATAAGTTTATATAAAGAATTGGTGAGGCAGCACAAAGAGGAGGGGCTCAGTTTTAAAAATGTCATCACCTTTAATTTGGATGAATATTATCCGTTGGATAGTGATGCCGATCAAAGCTATAACAGCTTTATGCACCGCCAGCTATTTGACCATGTTGACATAGATCCGCAAAATATCTTTATTCCCAATGGCGAGTTGCCCAAAGAAGAAATAAAAAAACATTGCCAGGAATACGAACAGATAATTGCGGCCAAAGGAGGCATTGATCTGCAGATACTGGGCATTGGGGCTAATGGGCATATCGGCTTTAACGAGCCCGGCTCAAGCATATTTTCAAAAACAAGGCTTACAACGTTAGATAACAGCACCCGTATTGCCAATGCCAGGTATTTTCTCAATATATCGCAGGTGCCCCGCCTGGCAATTACCATGGGTATCAGTACCATATTGAAGGCGAAAAAAATATTACTGATGGCGTGGGGCTTTAAATCCGCAATTGTGGCACGCGCTGCGGAAGGCGAATTGTCGGAACATGTGCCGGCCAGTATTTTACAACAGCATACTGACTGCACTTTTGTGGTGGATGAAACAGCCGCCAGCGATCTCACCCGCATAAAATCGCCCTGGTTGACAGGCGAAATAGACTGGACACCGCAGATGATTAAAAGAGCGGTGGTTAACATGTCGCTAAAAACAAAAAAACCTGTATTAAGCCTTACTACAATTGATTACAACGAAAACGGCCTTGGAGACCTGCTGGTCGAAAAAGGCGATGCTTACGAGATAAACCTGCAGGTGTATTATATGCTGCGCGATACCATTACCGGCTGGCCGGGCGGAAAGCCAAATGCGATCATTCCGGGGCACCCCGAACGCAGCGAGATACAACCCAAACGTTGTCTGATATTTTCGCCTCATCCCGATGATGACATTATTAGCATGGGCGGAACATTTATGCGCCTGCACGACCAGGGGCACGAAGTGCATGTGGGTTATCAAACAAGTGGAAACATTGCCGTAACCGATGAGTTCGTAACACGATTTATTGATTTTACCGTGGGCTTCGAAGACATGTTTGGTATAGATAATAATACCAGCAAAGAGGTATTATCGGCGGCACGAAAATTTTTGGCGACAAAAAGAAAAAACGAACGCGATACCCGCGAAATAAGGGCCATAAAAGGATTGATAAGGCGGTGCGAAGCACGGGCTACCTGCCGGTATGCGGGCCTTACAGATGATCGTGCCCACTTTTTAAACCTGCCGTTTTACGAAACAGGAACTATTGAAAAAAATCCTATGGAAGAAGAAGACATTGAGATCACGATGGAAATTCTGAATAAAATAAAACCGCACCAGGTGTATTGCGCAGGCGACCTTGCAGACCCGCATGGCACGCATAAAGTTTGCCTGGATGTTGTTTTTGAAAGTATGCGCCGGTTAAAAGAACAAAATGCTGAATGGGTAAAAGATTGCTGGGTGTGGCTATACAAAGGCGCCTGGCAGGAATGGGATATTACCGAAATTGAAATGGCCATTCCGATGAGCCCCGACCAGGTAATGAAAAAACGTTTTGGCATTTTTATACACCAGTCGCAAAAAGATATGGTTCCTTTTCAGGGATCGGACAGCCGCGAATTTTGGCAGCGTGCAGAAGAACGCAACGCCGATACCGCCAACCTATATGGCCAATTGGGAATGACCCAGTATGCAGCCATGGAGGCGTTTGTGAGGTGGAAGCCTGAAAATGTAAATCCTTAAACAAGTAACTTTTCTTATATTGAAGGTTATTGTATTTACCTGCAATAACCTTTTTTAATTTCCATTCTTTTTTAAAAACACCCTTTGATTATGTTAAGATCTGCGGCCTTTTTTCTTCCTATACTTTGTATTGCCTTTTTTACGGCGTGCAAACAAAATAACGATAAGGTAGATACTGCCGAAGGCTTTGCCGCCTTTAGCGCAGACAGCCTTGCTGAAAATATTAAGATGCTGGCCTCGGATAGCTTCATGGGCCGCAAACCTTTTACACAGGGAGAAACCCACACCATCAGTTTTTTGCTGAGTAAATTTAAGTCCACAGGGATTGAGCCCGGTAATGGCGAAAGCTATTTGCAGGAAGTGCCAATGGTAAATATTCAAACAACGGCCGACCCAATTATGAAGGTTGAATCGCCGACCGGCAATTACCTGTTGAAAGGCTATGACGATTATGTGATCTGGACCGACCGCACGGATTCTGTTATCTCTCTCAATAAAGACGAAGTGATTTTTGCAGGCTATGGTGTGGTGGCTCCTGAATACAATTGGAACGATTATGCAGGAATGGATGTAAAGGGAAAAGTGGTAATGGTATTGGTAAATGATCCCGGATTTGGCGGAAGCGATACAACCTTTTTTAAGGGCGATACAATGACCTATTACGGGCGCTGGACATATAAGTTTGAAGAGGCAGCAAGGCAAGGCGCTAAGGGTTGTTTAATTATTCACGATACAAAGGCCGCCAGCTATGGTTTTAGTGTGGTGCAAAACAACTGGAATGGCTCAAGGCTGCATTTGGATAATCGTGGGATAGATGAAAAGCTTTGTCCGGTCATCGGCTGGGTTACACACGATGCGGCTATCAAATTGATGACGTCAGCGGGTAAAGACACTGCACTACTGGCACAGGCAAAGCGCAGAGATTTTAAAGCGGTTCCATTGAGTGTTAAGCTTACAACTTCTATGACGGTAAAGGCGAATTATATTAAATCGTACAACGTAGTGGGCAAGATAACCGGCAGCAAATACCCCGATGAAGTTCTTATTTATTCGGCCCATTGGGATCATTTGGGTTTTGGCAAGGCCGATGAAAAAGGAGATACCATATACAATGGTGCGTTAGACAATGCCAGTGCAACTGCGGGTTTGCTTGAACTGGCCAGGGCTTTTAAACATATGCAAACTCCTCCCGAACGTACCATACTTTTTCTATCGGTAACCGCCGAAGAGCAGGGACTTTGGGGCTCGGCATATTACGCACAAAATCCAATTTATGCTGCCAGCAAAACCGTAGCCAATATAAATATGGATGGCCTGAATTCGTTTGGCAAAACAAAAGACATTGTAGTGGTTGGCCAGGGCCAGAGCGACCTTGAAGATTTATTGAAAGAAGAAGCAGAAATGGCAGGCCGCTATATTTCATTCGATACGCACCCTGAAGCCGGCTACTATTTTAGAAGCGACCATTTTAATTTTGCCAAGGTTGGCATACCCGCTTTATATACCAACAGTGGAATAGACGTGGTTGGCAGAGACAAAGAATATGGTCAAAAGATGCACGACGATTATACCGCCAAACGCTATCACCGCCCAAGTGATGAATATGATGCAGCCACCTGGAAGCTGGATGGAGCTATAGATGATCTGCAATTATTATTTAAAGTAGGTGTTCGTTTGGGCTATAGCCATAACTGGCCAGGCTGGAAGGATAAGTCGGAGTTTAAGGGGTTGAGGAAGTAATGGGACTATCATTAGAAATTAAACGCATCATGAGTATTAAGTGCGCTCATTCATTACATGGCAGGTCATCACAATTAAAGCATATTATGTTTAGCCATAGCTAACCGTAGTTTGCAACTACGGTTAGCTGTTGATTCTGCCAGACCGGGTCTGAAATTAATTGGTTTACAGGTTGAAAGTTAATTCAATGTTACGCTGTAATGGAAAGGCTCAGCATTAGCTTTTCAAATACCAGACACAGTCTGGATTTTCTATTTGTGCTCCGAAGTTGCAAACTTCGGAGATCTGGGGTTATCAAACCAGTGGAAACATTGCCGTAACCGATGATTAGCAAAAGCACTACCGGCTCTTTCATACAAAGGCGTGTAAACAAAATGTATGCATACCAGGCTAGGTGAATGTTAGACAGTTCTAGTTGTGTTATTTGAGCACCACATCCGCCAGCACAGGAAAATGATCACTCGGAAATTTACCGTTGTAGGTATCTGTTAATACGCCCCATCTTTTTATGGTAAATTGGTTGGTTGTAAAAATATGGTCGATGACATCCTTTCCCGGCTTTGCTTTTCCAAATCCGTTAAAAGATGAACTTAATACATAGGGGAATTCTACCTGGCTGTAACTATCTTTTAAATACCCTGAGTTGGCTAATTCAAGATACCATTCGCTTTGATGGTTACCGTTCAAATCGCCGGTAAAAATAGCCGGTTCATTGCGGGCAATTTCCTTCATCTTTTGCAGAACAAGTTTTGAACTTTCAACCCGCGCTTTAACGCCCTGGTGGTCGAAATGAGCATTAAAAAAGTAGAATTTTTTACCGCTCTTTTTATGCTGCAGGTAAACCCACGAACAAATGCGTTTGCAGCAAACAGCATCCCACCCCATAGACGGCTTTTCGGGTGTTTCTGAAAGCCAAAAATCGCCGGACTTTAGTAATGCAAATTCATCTTTCTTATAAAAGATCGCGGCATGCTCACCTTTTGTTTTTCCATCGTCTCTGCCAGCGCCATAACGGCTATATTGCGGCAACGTATTGCTTATATCGTCTAGTTGATTCTTTAATCCCTCCTGTGTACCAAAAATATCAAAGTCGTGAAAGCGTATAATGGCAGTAGCACCGGGCACCCTGTCTTTCCAAAGATTACCGGTATCGTTGGCGTTATCGAAACGAAGATTAAAGGTGCCCAATGTTAATGGTTGCGCTGACAAAACATTTACCCCAACAAAAAATGCAACAACCATCATAAATTTCAGAACGTTCATAGGAAAAATTTAGATCGGAAATTTACACCGTTTGATCCTTTGAGAAAATAAAATATTGTTACTAAATATTTATTCAGAATACAATAGAGTTGAAGAGGAATGAATTGCCAAAAATTAACCCCAGAGAAGCGCCAGAAGAAAGCCATACAGAGATGAAGAGAATCGCTGCTCTGTGTTATTTGAGAAAGACTCTTGTTTTCTCCGTCGAATGGCGCGGGGTAATGAAACCCAGGTAATTTCGAAACAAGTTCAGAAGGACACCCACCTTAGGGACATTCACTACTCTCCAATCATATCGCTCTTTTTACCGTTTATAATTTGCAACAATGCTCCAAAAATATTTTCACCTAAAAACATACAACGAATTGTTTAACGCACCTATATTTACATCACAATTTTTAAAAGGAGCCTCGCTCCAATGTAAAATGAACCACTACACTAAGTACATATTATCCCGCTGCCGTCAAAGGGAAAATCCACCCGAAGTTCACTCCTTCTAGTATTCTTAAAAACATAAGACTTTACAGGTGCATTCATTCTGCACATCAAATCCAACGGCATTGGTCGTTTTCAATGCCTGTTACTAAACTTATTTATTAGAAAAAATGAAACTTCTGTTTGTTGCATTTATTGCATCGACGGCTGTAAGGGTTAAATATTACAGTGTTGAAGGCCATAGGTTGAATTATGGTTCGGTGCGAACCATTTTTGCCAAGGAAATACCTGATCAGTCTTTTTTCAAGGAACAAAGAAATGTAAGAACACTCAAATTGATCACATCAGGCAAAGATTTACTGCACCAACAGCACTTTTTGTTGCTTTAGAAATAATTTGTCTGAATATCGACCAAATATTAAAATATTTATCCATTTATTTCGTTATGCAAGGTTCAGAAACACAATTTAAGTATACTATTATTCCTTAGTTTTAAAAATATTTATAAACCAAACTAATTCAACTCAAAATGGCAAGCTTAGGTAAAAAAATATTGTCCGCCTTTGTAGATATTGAAGAAGATGTACCCGCAAAAGAAGAAGTACCTAAAAAGATTACGTTTTCATCGCAACCATCAGCACAGGGCGGCGAATCCAATAACGAAAAATTCAAACAGTATTTCGAGCAGCTATTCAAAGAATCAAATCTGCCCGGTCCCGACTACTTTGAATTTTTAAAGATGGTTGAGGCTATGAGCAGCATCCCCGATGAAAAAACGAGATACCTGTCAGCCTTTGCCGGCCTATCGGTGCAGGGTCTGGATAAAAACAAGCTGGTTAAAAGCGCTGAAGAATACGTCAAAATTTTAGAGGCAGATGCGGAACATTTTAACTCAACCATCAACACCGCGCTATCCGAAAAGGTAGAGATGAAAAAGAAGGAGCTGGAAGAAAAATCGAAACGGATACAGGAAATGACCCGCGAGATAACGGATCTCAATAATTCGATCATGCTGCTGGGTAACGAGATAAAAGAAAACGAAGAAAAGATACACAACAACCTGGGAGGCTATGCCATTGAATCACAAAAATTCAGGGCAAGGATCAACGGGGACATTCAAAAAATTAATTCCCTTTTATAATCATAACCATGAAAATAGAAAATAAAATATCAGATGAGAAAGGAATGCCCGGCTGGTTTTCAGAACCAAAAAATGTGGCCACTACCGTAATTGGTATCAGCCTGTTTGCCGGTATAACTTACTTTTTTCTTACGTACGTGCTGCCCTGGCTGGTGGATGTAACCTGGAATTTGATCAACCTGATTATTGGCGGAGCAATACTTGGTTTTTTGCTGCTGATCGTTACCAATAACAAGTTCTGGAGAGCAATTCGATATTTCTCTGAGTTTATTGCAAACTATACCATTGGTTTGGCTATTGAATTAAACCCATTCAGGATACTGGAATACAAAATTGAGCAAGGGTATAAAGACAGGAATATTTTGTACAAACAGGGAGCCCGTTTAAAAGGAAAGCATTCGGAACTGATGGATAAGCTTACCGATAAAGAAAAAGAATTGAAGCTAAACGCCAATAAGGTGCAGATCATTCAAAAAGAAAAGCCGGGCAGCAAACAAATTGACTTATATGCCAACAATGTATTGCGTTGCAAAGAGTACATCGACAATGTTTCGCCCATTGTAGGCGACCTGGATAAACTGATCCGTTTTTCGGATGCAGCATACGAAGAAAGCGGCATAATGCTGGAAGATGCAAAGCTGGATCTTGAAGCAAAGAAGGATCTGTATTACTCCGTCACCACCGGCCTCTCAGCGGTTTCCGCGGCTATGAAAGCATTTAAAGGTGATGATGATTTGAACCGGGATGCCGAAAGAGCCCTGGCAATATTGAAGGTGAACATCGGTGAGAAGATCGGCAACATTAAGTCTGCCATCGATGTAACATCAAGGTTTATGGACGACAAGATTCTGGAAGACAAAGCGAAGTCGGCCCAGGCCATAGAACTCATCAATGACTTCAACCTGAACAAAGATTTTCATTATACAAATAATGCCTTGCAAAGGCATAGCAATTCTGGCAAATTAAAAGGTGTCAACATCCCCGACAGGTACAAAGGCTTGTTAGATTAACCGTTATACAAACTTTTTAAAAAATACAACAATGGCAATTAAATTGAAACCCGCAGGTAAAGTCGTCATCATTGCCGCGGTAGTAACAGCATTAATATTAAGCGTTCGCTGGTACCAGGGGCGACCGAAAGAAGTGGGAGATTCTGTAGAAGTTGGGCAGGTAGCCTTGCCCGATGCAATTGAACCCTCGCTGGCAAGCAATGCCACCAAACTGGCTTTGCCATCTGGCGAAAACGCCATTAATGGCGGTACGCAAATTACCTGGGAACGCATGGCCTGGAACAGCCAGTTCTCGGGAATGTACGCCAATGGCGGCGTTCGCACCACCAAAGGTTCCTTATTCGACAATGCAAAACTGGACGTAACCTATATAAGGCAGGATGATTGTAACAAGCAAATGGCCGACTTTGTAAAGTTCGCGCAGGAGTATAAAAGTAATCCCAATACACCCGGTGTGCTGATCACTTTTATGGGTGATGGCATGCCCGCCTTTATGACATCGCTGGCCAAAGAAATGGAACCCCTGGGTGCCGAATACCAGCCCATTATTTTACCCATAGCACACGGCAAGTCGTATGGAGAAGATCAGCTGATGGGCCCACCCTCGTGGAAGCAAGACCCAAAAACAGCGGTAGGTAAATGCGTAGCTGGGGTATTAAGAGATGGCGACATCAACATCCTTATAAAATGGGCGGGCGATAACGGTATAAAGGTTAATCCCGATGAAACAACCTATGATCCTAATGCGGTTAACATTATAGCCGCTGCAGACTTCTTAGATGCCCCGGCTAAATACATTACAGGTTATTCTGAAAAAAGAAGGATCGTAATGAATGGTAAAACTACCGGTAAGGATACTACGGTTGGTGTAGATGGCGTGGCTACCTGGACTCCTGGTGATGTAAACATCGCACAGAAAAAAGGCGGGCTGATCACTATCGCAAACACCAAACAATATGCATCGCAAATGCCTAACCAAACCATCGCGGTTAAAAAGTGGGCATACGATCACCGTACCGATGTAGAGAATATGATCATTGCTTTGGCACAGGCAGGCGATCAGGTGCGTTCGTATAACGATGCCAAAGCATTTGCCGCCAAAGTAAGCGCCGAGGTTTACAACGAACAGGATGCAGCGTATTGGCTGAAATACTATAATGGTGTGGAGGAGAAAGACATCCAGGGCCTTACGGTGAATTTGGGCGGCTCAACAGTATTTAACCTGAGCGATATGGCCAATACATATGGATTGGGAGATGATAAAGTAGATAGGTACAAAGCCGTGTACAACACCTTTGGTAACCTAATGGTAAAAATGTATCCTGCAATTATGCCAACATTTATCGCCTATGAGAAAGCGGTAGACAAATCGTTTCTAAACAGTGTAATTTCCAACCATCCTGAGCTGATGGAAGGAAAGGCTATAGAGGCAAAGTATGCCAGCGAGATGACCTCAGCGGTATCTTCTAAATCATATTCTATCGAGTTCCAGACAGGCTCGGCTATTCTAAAGCCGTCGTCGTATAAACTGCTGGATGAAATATTTGAATCTGCTGTGGTAGCTGAAGGGCTGAAGCTGGGGATAT
>JBBRCW010000055.1:0-24406 GCA_038204535.1 Chitinophagales bacterium
CACCGGCTTTAGCCATCATTTCAGCTTCCAGATAACCTCCATCCATGGTTTTTAGATCGGCAACTATGGGGATGTTTGGAAAAGCTTCTCTTAATTTTCGAACGCCATGTAATCCCTCGGCAAGAATGAGTGGTGTTCCCGCCTCAAGCCAGTCAACACCTGCACGAAGTGCCATGGCAGCGGTTTCCAGCGCTTCATCAATATTGGTGAGGTCGAGCGAAATTTGGACGATCGTTTTCATATGGCTGCATAAGATAGTAATTAATTGGAAATACCATCCATTCAAAAAAGGTTTGATTAAAAAATAATCAAGGGTGTAGCGTGTTCCATCAAAATCAATAGATCGTTGTTGTGGTTGAGTGCATTTCAATATGTCGAATTAAACAAGCGTTCTTCGTTGCGAGCCTTGCGTTCCGATAGTTATCGGAAGCAAAACAATCCCCGGCTATTTGTCAACCTGATCATGCAGGGGATTGCTTACCCGAAAAAAAATCGGGACAGGCGGTTCCCCGCCAATGACACATTTTTAGTCTGATTGATTTATGGTTCACCGTAATTATACGTACAGGCGGTTTTTCACGCAAAGACGCAAAGTAAAACCCACGCAAAGGACGCAAAGAAAAATCCTTGAATCATACAAATAAATACACTTATACATCTTTGCGTGAAGCTCTTGGCGGCTTTGCGTGAAAATATGGCGACTTAAATATCCATTCAAATAAGTTGCGCATTTTTCAAAGGGCCCGATTTGATTTATGTAGTGTCATTTTCAAAGAACTTTTTTGGGAACCAAAAATTAATCACTCGCAATGATGAGGAGGTTTGAAACCTCATTCCAACATATAAAAAGCGACAATTATATATACACCATCTTCA
Source organism: Chitinophagales bacterium (assembly GCA_038204535.1). Lineage (GTDB taxonomy): Bacteria > Bacteroidota > Bacteroidia > Chitinophagales > Chitinophagaceae > Segetibacter. Next base: position 877 of record JBBRCW010000055.1, read on the forward strand.
ACTGATTTATTTGCAATGGTTTGTGTATACTGCTTTTGTTGCGTCTTAAGCAGGAGGAATTTGAAATGCAGCCTTATGGGCACAGGCCGTTCATCTATTTAAACGCAAAGAGACACAAGGCTTGAAGGCACAAAGTTTTTTATTCTTCTTAGTCCTCTTGCGTTGTGTCGTTGCCCGATCAACATCTTATGCTCAATAAAGAAAATCAGGCGCTTTAAAAATAGCAATACACCATTATCTAGAAAACCGGGCGGGATGGAATGCTTTGATATCAACTTCAACTTTTCTATGATTGGCCAGGTCAGCCATCACTTTTCCGCTGGCAGGGCCCAAACTTAAGCCACTCATGGCATGTCCTCCGGCAATCAATAAATTATCAAATTGATCAGCATAGCCCAGGTATGGTAAGCCATCCGGGGTGCAGGGTCTGAAACCATACCACACGTCCTTTTTTTCGGGCATTTTTAAATCGATGTTCGTAAAATACCTGCCAACCGATTCAACAATACCTTTTACACGGTTCATATTTACCTTACTGTTTATCGGTGCAATCTCCATGGTTCCGCCATAACGCATTTCGCCATTCATGGGCGTTATAGCTACCCGGGCCTCACAAAGTATTGCAGGAATGTTCAGTCTTTTCTCTGGTTGATTTATTGTAAAAGAATACCCTTTACCGGGCATTAATGGCACCAACACCCCGGCCAGTTTTGTTAACTCAGGCAGCCAGGAGCCCGCTGCCATTATCACCATATCGCCCTCAACCTCGCCATTGGATGTAACTACTTTGGTTATCTTTCTGCCTTGTTTAATAATCCTTTGTACGGTGCTTTGAGTCTTAAATTGCACCCCTGCCTGTTTTAAAAAACTCAGCAACAGGTATATTAAACGATTTGGGTAAAGATGTGCATCGCACCTATAATGCACAGCGCCCAATACATCTAACTCTATGCCCGGTTCCAATTGCTGAAGCTGTGCTTTATCCAGGCCAACCACATCTAAACCCATCTGCCTTGCTTTCTCTCCCAGGTGAACCTCTTCCTCACCCACCTTTTCGGTTTTATAATACATAAGTATGCCCTTCTGTTCCAATCCAAAATCGAAACCGTTTTGTTTTGCTAATTCTTCATATAATTTTTTGCTATAGAGATTTAGTTCAAGCAAATGTGCAGCAGAGGCTTCCACATGTTTTTCAGTAGCGCTTTTTACAAATTTCAAGCCCCACGATATTAAATCCTTGTTTAAAGAAGGCTTCACATAAAATGGGCTCTTGCTATTGAACATCCATTTAATGCCCTGCGATACCATTCCAGGAGCAGCCAGGGGAACAAAATGACTTGGCACAATCATCCCAAGGTTGCCATAGGAGCAACTGTCAAGCATATCGGTCTTATCTACCACTGTTACATCCCACCCGCTTTTATTAAGGTAGTAGGCAGTACTTAAACCAATAATTCCGCCGCCAATCACCGTTGCTTTCATCCTTAAATTTATTAGGCTTAAAAAGTGCAGGATACCCTTTAGATTTTTTCAGGTATGTACGTACACAGCCATTTGATATTCTTTGATTTTACATAACCTGGAAACCGTGAGCATATGGATCTTCATCGTCAATGATGATGGTATTGTATCCTGTAACAATTGCCCATCCTTCAATACTGGGTACGATAGAAGATTTACCCGCTATGCTGGTTTCTTCCTCAATACGGCCAATAAACTTTGACCCAATTATACTTTCGTGTATAAACTCCTGCCCTTTTTTAAGCATTCCTTTTGCATACCATTGCGCCATACGTGCCGATGTTCCTGTGCCGCATGGCGAACGATCTATTGCCTTGTCTCCATAAAAAACGGCATTGCGTGCCGTTGAAGCCGGATCAATTGTTTCGCCTGTCCACATTAAATGGCTCAGGCCGTTTATGTGTGGTATTTCAGGGTGAATGAAGGTGTACTTTTCATTTAACCTATCGCGGCATACCCTGCTCCAGGCTATTAACTGGTCTGCTGAATAATTCTGCAATCCGCTAAAGTTTTGCTGCGGATCAACAATTGCATAAAAGTTTCCTCCATAGGCAACATCCAGTTTTATGGTTCCCAAATCGGGGCATTCAACTGTTAAACCTTCTGAATGTAGAAATGAATTTACATTGGTAAGTTTTACTGATTTTACTTTCTTCCCCTCTTGTTTATATTCGATTAAAACCAAACCAGCCGGCGTTTCCATTCTTACATAGCCCCTGTTTTTTGGGGTGATAAGCCCTTCTTCAATGGCCATGGTAATGGTGCCGATGGTTCCATGCCCGCACATGGGCAGGCAACCACTTGTTTCAATAAAAAGAACGGCAATATCATTTTCAGCATCATTGGGTGGATATAAGATGCTTCCGCTCATCATGTCATGTCCCCGGGGTTCAAACATCAGTCCTTTTCGTATCCAGTCGTACTCCGCCAAAAAATGCAGGCGTTTCTCCATAATAGAATTACCCTTTAAAATGGGGCCACCCCCTGCAACCAGCCTTACCGGATTTCCACATGTATGTCCATCAATGCAAAAAAACTTATTATAGGCCATTCGCTTTCACGATCAATTGATATAATAATACTGCTTCTTTTTTAGATTGCTTCCAGACTTCCTGTTGCTATTCGATTGCCGACCTGGTATATTTTCCATCCACTTTTCGCATAATGCTTAATGGATTGCTGTCTTTTAATGCATCGGGAAGGTTCTGTTCAGGACAATCCTGGTAACAAACCGGCCGTACAAACCTTTTTATAGCTTCCGCTCCCACCGAGGTTGTTCTGGCATCGGTAGTTGCGGGAAATGGCCCGCCATGTATCATTGCATTACATACTTCAACACCCGTGGGAACGCTGTTATAAACCAGCCTGCCAACTTTTTCAGTAAGGTTATCTATGACCTCAGTATAAGTTTCTATATCAGCGGCATCTCCAAAAACCGTTCCGGTCAATTGGCCATGCATCGATTGAACCGCATGCAGCATTTCAATTTGATCGGTGCATTTAACGATCAATGAAAGCGGACCAAAAACCTCCTCTTGCAAACCTGGATTGGCAATAAAATCCGCAGCGCTCACATCCATCAATGCAGCGCTTCCTTTATAAACGGTGCCGGCGTTTTCGCCCTCGTAAAGCGTGGTTACCCCCTTTTGCGAAGCAAGCTTTGTGCGCCCGGTATAATAACTTTTGCAAATAGCCTGGTTGAGCATAGTAGCTTCGGGAACTGCCTTTAAGTTATGTGAAAGCTTCGCGATAAAATTTTCTGTTGTTTCGCCATTTAGAACAAATAGCAATCCAGGGTTTGTACAAAACTGTCCTGCGCCCAGGGTAACAGACCCGGCAAGTTGCAATGCGGTTTTTTCTGCCTCTGCAGCCAGTATGCCAGGTAAGATTATCACCGGGTTGATACTGCTCATTTCCGCAAATACAGGTATGGGGGCCTTTCGATCATTGACCGCGATTTTATACAGTGCCATCCCCGCGTTATATGAACCCGTAAAGGCGACTGCTTTTATAAAAGGATGTTTTGCCAGCGCCTGCCCAAGGGTAGCGCCCTCACCTATCAGTGTCGAAAAAACGCCATCGGGCATATTACATTTTTTAGCTGCAGCTACAATAGCTTTTGCAACCAGCTCGTTGGTGCCTAAATGGGAGGAATGTGCTTTTACAATTACAGGGCATCCTGCAGCCAGAGCAGACGCAGTATCGCCACCGGCAGTAGAAAAAGCAAATGGAAAATTACTGGCTCCAAAAACAACTACCGGTCCGATAGGGTATAGCATTTTACGGATATCAGCTCTGGGTAAGGGTTTGCGATCGGGCAAAGCGGGATCAATAACAGCATCCACCCACGATCCTTCGCGCAGTAAAGCCGCAAACATTTTTAACTGCCCCACCGTCCTCCCTCTTTCCCCTATCAACCGTGCTTCGGGCAAACCACTTTCTGCCATTGCACGCTGAATCAATATTTCGCCCGTGTTCAATATTTCATCAGCAATGGCATCCAAAAACGCCGCCCGATCATTCAATGATGTTTTTTTATAAATATCAAATGCATCTTTTGCTTTTGCAGTAGCTGCCTCTATTTCTTCGGGGCTGGCAAAAGTAAATTCTTCGGGAAGGTGGGCCTGCTGTGCAGTGCTAAATACCTTCACTTTTTTGCCGCCTTTTGCACTGGCGGTAAACCCTACGTAATTATGCCCATTGAACATGATCTGATGTTTGTAAGTTTAAATAATCCGGCAGTTCCGGTCTTGTTTCTATTGCTTCGTTAATAGTGGCTAAAACGGCTTCGCGTTCTGCTCCAATTAAGGTGAGACGCGGTGCTCTTACATATTCGCTGCCAATACCGGTTTGTGTAGCTGCTAACTTTATATACTGAACCAGTTTTGGATGAATGTCTAATTCAAGAACCGGTAAAAACCAACGGTAAATCTTTAAGGCTTCCTGGTGATAGCCCGCTTTTACCAATCTATAAATAGCTACTGTTTCGCGGGGAAAAGCATCAACTAAACCGGCAACCAAACCATCGGCCCCGGCACACAAACTTTCATAAGATAATGTATCAACACCTCCCAGAATTTTAAACCGATCACCAAAACGATTAATAGTTCTTGTAATATTAGTAATGTCTCTGGTAGATTCTTTTATGGCCTGTATGTTGGGTATTTCAGCTAGTTGAGCAAACATATCCAGTGTTACCATAATCTTATAATCAACCGGGTTGTTATAGATCATAATGGGCAGTGAAGTATTGTTTGCCACCGTCTTGAAAAACTCAACCGTCTCTCTCACATCTGCTTTATATCGCATGGGCGGCAATAGCATTAAACCATCGGCCCCGTTACGTTCCGCGTCATTTGCCACCTGCACGGCTTCCCTGGTAGATTGTTCCGCGATATTTACTATCACAGGCACTTGGTCTTGTAATATTTCCTTTGAATAAATTATGAGAGCTGTTTTTTCAGAATTCAGCAGTGTACTGGCTTCTCCCAGCGAACCACCTAAAATAATACCGTCCACACCAGCTTCAACTTGTGCGTCGATATTAATTTTAAACATTTCAAAATCTACAGAATCGTCAATTTTTTTAAAAGGAGTTAGAAGGGCGGGATAAACACCTTTCCAATAAACATTATTCATAATGGCTATTTTAATGGTTTTTGCATCTATTAACTTTTAATTGTCCAAAGTTAACCAGAAGAAAGGCTTCGAGCATCTAAATTTTTAAGGGTTCACCGATCCTATATTGTTGCCCTAAATAGAATAGACTCCTTGCAGCACGGCTATATTATAATAAATCGAAAACCTTTTCCTGTAGCAGACACATGCCGAACTGCACTCAACAAACGAATGAGCATCCTGTAATTTTAATAACTCATTTTATTTCCGCCCGGGTAAACGAACATTAATGCCCATTCAATATCCGATCTCGAATTTGGTTGATACTTTGATTGAGAAAACCGCTACCAATCAAGCAACATAAATAAGCTGCTGAAAATGAATTTCAGAATATCAATAAGGAATAAATCATTGTATCGGCGCTGAATTAGCGGTTTGATATTTTGATTGTTACCTGGTTCACAATATCGTTTATTTTGCATCAATAAGTTTACCGCATAAGATTCATCAGCTATTAAGCGAATAGATTTTATTAAATGTTTGAAAATTTAGGGCATAAGGATTTATTATACGTAGAAGATAAAATTCTTGCGGGTTGTTGTTTATGGGCGGGGTCATGGATGTTTAGTTATTTTTTTACCTCCTTTTCTTTTTTTGGAACCGCCTTGCAGCGGGGTGACCTATTATTGTTAGTGGCCGGAATGTTGCGGCTTTCATTGCAGCCTTATCTGATAGCTGAGCGGCGTTTCAAATTCTCTTATATCTACAACAGTTTGTGTAATCCATGCAATGGCCAGTTTTCAAAAGTGTTTGATAGAGTACTCACGCCTTTGATAAGATTACGAACGGTAGTACGATGGGGTGCAGCCTTCAAGGCTAATACAAAATAAGAAGAAAGCTTGTTAAAATGAGTATGTATGAACAACCTGATTTGACGGTAAGTATTGGCATTGCAGCAAATAGCGAGAAAAGAAGATGTAAGCATATGAGGCAACGTGTATCTTTGACCCTGAAGACGGCGAAAATCTTTTACGTCGCTGAAAAAGTAGGAAGCATTTTGAGATAAAACTTTGTTTTGTAGGGAATTACAAAGTTATCCACCTTCATAAAATTCGCTCGCTACTTTTTTTATTAGCATTCTACAGCCCTGTGAACAATGCTTAGATAAGGCGATGGGTGATAGCTTCCATTCCCTCTTTACGTATACAACACGACGGAGCCTGATGTGAAGAATGCCATCATTAAACTTTGCTGACATAAAAACGAAATGATTATGATTAAAGCTCAGGAAAAAAATTCTGCTGAACAAATGCGGATTGGTATTGCAGCGGATCATGGCGGATTTGAAATGAAAGAATTTCTGGTAAAAATGCTGTCCGAAGCAAACTATAAAGTAATTGATTTTGGCAACAAAGAATTTAGGAACGATGACGATTACCCGGATTTTGTAGTTCCGCTGGCAGATGCAATAGCAAATGGTAGTGTGAAACGCGGCATTGCTGTTTGTGGCAGCGGAGTTGGAGCCTGTATTGCAGCAAACAAAGTGGCGGGTGTAAGGGGCTGCCTGATCACAGAAAAATTTTCGGCAAAGCAGGGGGTTGAAGATGATAATATGAATATGATCTGTCTTGGCGGCCGTGTGATTACAGAGTCTTTGGCCGGCGAACTGGTGAATATTTTCCTGCAAGCAAAATTCAGCGGCGCGGAAAGACACAATCGTCGGCTGGCAAAAGTGGCCGCTATTGAAAACAGAAATAAATAAAAGAAAAGATGACAATTAGTCCCCTTGTAGGAAAACCGGCAGAACAGGACATGTTAGTAAATGTTCCCCGTCTTGTTTCAGCCTATTACACGGGCAAACCAGATACTGCTATTCCGGATCAATGCGTGGCATTAAGGTTTGCCGGCATTAATGCCGCAGGCTCCGCAAACCGAATGAAACAGACAGTAAAATTCAACGAATTACAATATACAAATCCACAGGGTCCGGGTGAAGAAATGCTGGGTGTGCTGCAACGGGAAACTTTTGCCTATTTTCTAAAAGAGGTGAATGACCAAACCGGTCTGATAGCCGATAAAACTCAGCCGGGTTCACCGGCAAGTATTGCAGCAACAGGCATGGGGCTTAGCTGTTATATAGCCGGAATTGAACGTGGATTTATGACGCGGGCTGAAGGGACAAAAAGAACACTTACCGTTTTAAAATTCTTCTATACCAGCCAGCAGGGCACTGAGGCGGATTCAACAGGATACAAAGGATTTTATTATCACTTTCTTGATATGGAAACCGGAAAACGGGCATGGAAAAGTGAGCTATCAACGGTAGATACCGCTATATTATTAGCCGGGGTATTGACTGCAAGATATTATTTCACCGGTGAAAATAAATCCGAAAGTAAAATAAGAAAGTATGCCGATGAACTCTATGCACGGGCAGATTGGCAATGGGCATTAAACGGCAAAGACACTATTTCGCATGGTTGGAAAACAGAATCAGGGTTCCTTCGTGCCCGTTGGAATAAGAAATATTGCGAAGCGCATATTATCTATATACTGGCACTTGGCTCGCCTACTTTTCCAATCAGTGCTTCGGGGTATAAAAAATGGACATCCACGTTTGAATGGGAAAAACTATACGATATAGAATGCATTTATGCCGGGCCGCTTTTTATTCACCAGATGTCGCAAATATGGTTGGATTGCAAGGGCATCTACGATGATTTAAATAGAAAGATTGGGTTTGATTATTTCGAAAACAGTCGTCGTGCAACTCAAATCCAGCAACAATATGCCATAGAAAATCCGTTAGGTTTTGCTCATTATGGAGAAAATGGATGGGGATTTACGGCCAGCGATGGACCCGGCCCCGCGACCCGGACAGTTGATGGTGTGAAAAGGAAATTTTATAACTATAAGGCAAGAGGCGCTCCATTCGGCCCCGACGATGGAACCATATCACCGTGGGCCGTTGTATCTTCTCTGCCGTTCCTGCCAAAAGTGGTACTAAGCACCATGCGTCACGCCATTGAAAGGCTGGATTTTGAAAAACATCATGCCTATGGTTTTGATGCCAGCTATAATCCCACCTTTCCTGAGAAGAATACCAGGTCCAATAGTTGGATATCTGAATGGCAATTTGGGTTAAACCAGGGGCCGGTTATTCTAATGATTGAAAATTATAAATCAGGATTAATATGGGATATAATGAAAAGATGCCCCCATATTATCAATGGTTTGCACAGGGCGGGTTTTAGCGGTGGTTGGCTCGATTTAACAACAATGAAAGAAAATTAAACAATGAAAATATCTCCATTAGCAGGAAAACCTGCAGAACAAAATATCCTCGTAAACATTCCGCGGCTTGTTACAACCCATTATACGGGCAGACCAGATACTGCTATTCCCGATTAACGAGTGACATTTAGCACTTCCGGCCCCCGGGGTTCTTCATTGTAAACTCGTTTAATGAAATCATATCCTTGCCATTACACAAGCCATTTGCTTTTACCGCAAGGAACAAAAAATTGACGGGCCGTTGTTTCTTGGCTTTGATACACATGCGCTTTCAGCGCCTGCTTTTGCTACTACTATGGAAGATCTGTCAGCAAACAATGTTGAAGTGATGATCGCTACCGGAGATGAATACACGACAACACATTTAATCTCTCACGCTATCTTACAAAACAACTCCGGGCGAAAGACGGGTTTGGCAGACGGCATTGTTATTACTCCATCGCACAATCCGCCCGATGATGGCGGGTTTAAATATAATCCACCTAATGGTGGGCCTGCTTCGACTTCTGTAACAGATTGGATTGAGAAAAAAGTAAATGAAATTTTGCAAAGAAATCTTCAGCAGAAATTTTGCAAAGAAATCTTCAGCAGGTAAAAAGAATTGCTTAAAAATAAGCGCTTAAGGCTGCTCCCATACATCGGCATGATTTTTTTGAATACCTACATCGCAGACCTTGAGAATATCATTAATATGAACCTCATCTGCGACTCTAAGATTAACATAGGCGTTGATCCGTTGGGTGGCGCCGGTGTTTATAATTGGGAGTCCATTGCGGAAAACTATAAACTCAATATGACCGTTGTAAATAAAATAGTTGATCCTACGTTTAGTTTTATGACGGTAGATTGGGACGGGCAAATCCGCATGGATGCATCCTCTCCGTACGCCATGCAAAGGCTTATGGCGATGAAAGACGAGTATGATATTTCTTTTGCCTGCGATACCGATCACGACCGACATGGTATTGTTACCAAAAACTCAGGATTGTTAAATCCCAATCATTATTTATCAGTCGCGATAATTTACCTTCGGCAATATCGTCCGCACTGGAATAAAAACCCGGCTGTTGGCGAAACGGTTGTAACCACTCAGCTAATTGATCGCATCGCGGCAAAACCGGAGAGAAAGATTGATGATGTGCCGGTTGGATTTAAATGGTTCGTTGATGGCTTAATGGATTCATCGCTTTGCTTTGGCGGAGAAGAAAGTGCAGGCGCTTCATTTTCAAGATTAAAGGGCAGTGTTTGTACTACAGATAAAAATGGATTTATACCTGCATTGCTCTCAGCAGAGATCACTGCAAAAATTGGAAAAGATCCCGGCAAAATATATAATGACCTGTCAAAGGAATTTGGCGTACCTTTTTACAACCGTGTTGAAGCAAAAGCGATTACTGAGCAAAAAAAGAAACTGAAAAATATTCCCGCTTCACAAATAAAACACAAAGACCTCGCCGGAGAAAAAATCACCAACATATTGACCACTGCATCGGGAAACAATGAATCAATAGGCGGCCTGAAAGTGATGACAGAAAACGGATGGTTTGCAGCAAGACCTTCCGGAACTGAAGATATTTATAAAATTTATGCTGAAAGTTTTTTGAGTAATGATCATCCGAAAAAAATGATTAATGAGGCCCAAACCATTGTCAATGGTGTTTTATAGATGAATTAAATAAACGTATGCAATTAAAATTGATTCCGGCAGCACATGAGCTCATATCCAATATGAGAGCCTTTTTTCAGGTAAGTGACAATAATCTTAACTATTTAAACGAAGAGCCCATGCGGGAAGAACTATTCAGTTCTGATCAAATGGAACACTTCGGCAAAACGTTGGCAACAAGTCATACAGTAAGTACCAGCCCTGGCAAAGATCAGTTGTTGAAAAGGCTTTCAGACAATGAAATTACTTTACAGGAAGTTCGCAAACTGTTAGCCGATTCAATAAAAAAAAACTACCAGGTAACGCCTGCCGGCGAATGGCTGATAGACAACTTTTACCTGCTTGAAGAACATATCAGGATCGCGAAAACACATTTCCCCAAAAATTACAGTGAAGATTTACCCCAGCTTTTAAATGGAACGTCGTTAGGCATTACACGCAGTTATGACATTGCGCTACAGATAATATCTCATAGCGATGGAAGAATAGATATCGAAAGCCTTGGCGGTTTCGTAAAGGCATATCAAACGGTTACTCATCTTAAATTAGGTGAATTGTGGTCTATACCCATAATGCTGCGTTTGGCACTGATTGAAAATATCAGGCGTGTTTCTGCCCGTATCGCTATAGACAAAGTTGACAGGAACCTTGCCGACTATTGGGCAGAAAAAATGATTGACACGGCCGAAAAAACACCTAAAGAACTAATACTGGTACTGGCCGATATGGCCAGGTCGAATCCGCCAATCGTGGGCGCATTTGTGTCTGAATTAATTCGCCAGTTACGGGGAAAAGGTCCAGACCTGGCATTGGTGCTTAACTGGCTCGAACAGCAATTATCCGGAAGCGGACTAACGGGTTCTGAATTGGTAAATGCAGAAAACCAGAAACAAGCTGTAGACCAGGTTTCAATAAGTAACAGCATTGGAAGTCTTCGGTTACTCGGAGCAATGGATTGGAGAACTTTTGTTGAATCGCAAAGCATTGTTGAAAAAATTCTATTACAAGATCGTGATGGAATTTATGGACTGATGGATTTTGCCACCCGCGACCGCTATCGTCATGTGGTGGAAAGCATTTCGAAAAGAAGCGAATTGAGCGAGGAGGAAGTTGCCCGTATAGCCATGCAATTAGTGAATGATAACGTACCAGCACCAGGTAGTGATCAAAGATATGCGCATGTCGGATACTTTCTGATAGGAAAAGGGTCGGCGCAAACAAAGAAAGCAGCAAAAATGCGCGTGCCTGCTATGGGAAAGATGCAGCACAGTATTAAAAGACATGCTTTCCCCATTTATTTACTTTCTATTTTATTAATAACTACCGGTATAAGCGCCGCCATTTTTATTAAAGTTCATACTGAAAAAAATAATACCTGGCTGTTGCTCCTGGTTAGTGTTCTTGCATTGTTATGTGCCAGCCAACTTGCCATTACGGTTGTCAATTTCTTTGCTACGTTGCTGGTTAAACCTAATCTTTTACCGAGAATGGATTTTTCGGCAAACATTCCTTCTTCATCCAGTACTATGGTGGTAATTCCGGCAATGCTTACTACCGTAGCTGAAATTGAAATTTTAGTGGAGGCTTTAGAAGTGAGGTTTTTGGCTAACAGGAAAGAACATTTATATTTTGGTTTATTAACAGATTTTACAGATGCTTCGCATGAAACTCTTTCTACAGACCAGGTACTTTTAGACACAGTAAAGAATGGGATTGAAGCGTTGAATAAAAAATATCAACGAATAAATAGTGAGCTGTTCTTTCTTTTCCATCGTCCCCGTAAATGGAATCAACAGGAGAATGTATGGATGGGCTACGAAAGAAAACGCGGCAAACTGTCTGATTTAAATTCGTTGTTAAGGGGAATTACAAAAGAACATTTCTCGTTGATTATAGGTAGTGAATCTATTTACCAGAAAATAAAATATGTAATAACATTAGATGCAGACACTCAATTGCCGCTTAGCTCTGCATGGAAATTAATCGGAACCATGGCACATCCGCTGAACCATGCCTGGTACGATGAAAAAAAGAAGCGGGTAACAAAAGGATATGGAATATTGCAGCCAAGGATAACCATTAGTTTGCCCGACATAACCGGTTCCAGGTATACGCGTATGCATGGAAATGAACCTGGCATTGATCCATATACCCGTGCATCGTCCGATGTTTACCAGGATTTATTTGGTGAGGGTTCTTTTATCGGAAAAGGTATTTATGATGTTGACATATTTCAAAAAGTATTGGAAGGTAGGTTCCTGGAAAATCGCATTCTTAGCCACGATCTTATTGAGGGTTGCTATATCCGATCGGGGCTATTAAGCGATGTGCAACTGTTTGAGAAATACCCATTAACCTATAACGCAGATATGAAGATGCGGTTGCGCTGGATACGGGGCGACTGGCAGATTTTTTCCTGGATTTTTCCATGGGTTACCGGCGCCGACAAGCATTTGTATAAAAACCCCCTTTCTGCATTATCGCGCTGGAAAATATTTGACAATATGCGGCGCAGCCTGGTACCTATTGCGTTAACCGTTTTATTGTTATTGTCATGGCTTGTTCTTCCTTCTGCCTTGTTTTGGACGATTGCCGTTTCGGCCATTATTGTTTTTCCCATCTTTGTCACCTCACTTTGGGATACCCTCAGAAAACCAAAAGAGGTTGTATTTAAGTACCACATTAAAAATTCGTTACAGAACCTCAAAGACATTACGGTTAAAACGTTGTTCATTCTCATTTGCCTTCCCTACGAAGCTTTTGCAAATTCGCGTGCCATTATGCGAACGATGTGGAGAATGGGCATTTCTGGAAAAAAGTTGCTGGAATGGAACCCAAGTTCGCATGTGGTGCATGCAAGTGAATCCAGTGTGCGGTTCTCTTATCTTACTATGTGGATAGAACCTGTGCTTACCGTAGTTATCGCTGTGCTTTTATCGGTTTACGCACCCGAAAAATTACCCATAGCCGCACCTGTATTATTGCTGTGGCTGGTTGCGCCATTTATTACCTGGTTTGCCAGTAAACCGCTGGAGAAACAGGTTACTATACTTACCGACGATCAACATATTTTTCTTCAGAAGCTGGCCAGGAAAACATGGAGCTTTTTTGAACGTTTTGTGGTAGTGGAAGACAACTGGTTGCCACCCGACAATTACCAGGAACACCCAGCTGAGCAGATAGCCCATCGCACTTCACCCACTAACATTGGCCTTTCACTATTGGCCAACTTTAGCGCCTGCGAATTTGGATACATAACTACCGGCCAGTTTATTGAGCGTACCGGCAATACCCTCCATTCAATGGAAAAGATGGAACGATACAATGGCCATTTTTATAATTGGTACGATATTGAAACGCTGCAACCGCTTCATCCAAAATACATTTCCACTGTGGACAGTGGAAACCTTGCGGGCCATTTACTGGTACTACGACAAGGCTTATTGGCATTGCCTGATCAAAAAATAATAAGTACAAAATTATTCGAGGGGCTTCGGGATACCTACCGGGTACTATCGGACACGATAGTCGCATGCCAGATCAAATTGCCCGAACAACTTGCTTTTGACCTGGATACCATCTGTAATGTTGAAGTAACAACTTTATACGAAATACAAAAACTTCATGAAGAGGCAGCAGAAAAATTGCTAAACATAGTTGAAAAACTCAATGGCGTCCCCAATAATGAAATAAACCGGTGGACGAATCTTCTTGTTGAACAAATAGAAAAGGTTAGGCAAAGCTTTTTAATTTTCACGCCGTGGGTTTTATTACAATCTGCTCCTGGTACATTGAAAGATCTTTCCGGTCCCGATATAAACACTACCTGGAATGAACTTTTAAAACAGGCAAACCAATTGCAGGCCGAGGTAAATGGTCGGCAACAGGCGTTAACAATGGATGATAATGATTGGCTTCAACTAATGTACGCCGCCTTAACAAAATCAAAAGATCACGCCAGTAAAATAATTAGTGCATCTGCCAAACTTGCGCAAATAAGCAATGCGTTAGCCGACATGGAATGGGATTTTTTATACGATAAATCAAGCCATCTTTTTACCATTGGTTATAGTGTGCAGGAGCACCGCATAGATGCCAGCTATTACGATCTGCTTGCTTCCGAAGTAAGGCTATGCATATTTGTTTGCATTGCGCAGGGTAAACTGCCCGAAGAAAGTTGGTTTGCGTTGGGGCGACTGTTAACCAACGTAGATGGTGGATCCATTCTCTTGTCGTGGAGTGGCTCTATGTTTGAATACTTAATGCCACTGTTAGTAATGCCTACTTACGAAAATACATTGCTTGATGAAACCTGTAAAACAGCGGTTGAATGGCAGATTAAATATGGTAAGAAAACAGGCAGGCCCTGGGGCATTTCCGAATCGGGTTACAACATGATCAATGCCAGTTCAAACTACCAGTACCGTGCTTTTGGCGCTCCTGGCCTTGGGTTAAAGCGTGGGCTTGAAGAAGACACAGTAGTTGCTCCTTATGCATCTGCAATGGCACTGATGGTAGCGCCCGAAAAGGCATGTGAAAACCTGGAGCTGCTTAACAAAAAGGGAGTAGAAGGAAAGTATGGGTTTTATGAAGCAGTAGATTATACGTCGTCGCGTTTACAGCGTGGGCAGACCAGCGCTATTGTTTATTCATTTATGGCGCATCACCACGGCATGACTTTATTGTCGTTAGCTTACCTTCTGCATGATAAGCCGATGCAAAAACTATTTGAAGCGGAACCTCAGTTTAAAGCGACCTTATTATTATTGCAGGAAAGAATTCCAAAAGCAACATCCACCTTCGCACATACTACGGATATAGCCGATATCAACTATGTAGCAAGTGGCCAGGAGATAAGGATCATCAATACTCCCCATACATCCATACCCGAAATACAGTTATTATCCAACGGAAAGTATCACGTAATGATAGGAAATGCAGGCGGTGGATACAGCAAGTGGAAAGATATTGCCGTTACCCGCTGGCACGAAGATTTAACCTGCGATAACCGTGGTACCTTTTGTTATATCCACGATTTGGAAGATGATTCCTATTGGTCCAATACCCATCAGCCAACCCTCCAAAAAGCAGATAAATATGAAGTAGCCTATTCGCAGGGCCGTGTTGATTTTCATGTTTCGCAAAATGAAATAGACGTACACACAGAACTTGTTGTATCGCCCGAAGACGATATAGAGATGCGCAGAATACACGTGACAAACAATTCGGGAATCAGAAAAACGCTTGAGCTTACCAGTTACGCCGAAGTAGTACTGGCGCCTGCCGCATCCGATTTAATAGCCCCTGCTTTCAGCAATCTTTTTGTTCAAACAGAAATTATTCCGCATCAAAATACCATCCTTTGCACACGCAGGCCGCGATCGGCCGAAGAACACTCCCCGTGGATGTTTCATTTGATGGCAACAGAAGGAAAAGATGCTGAAGAAATATCCTTTGAAACAGACCGGATGGCGTTTATTGGTCATGGCAATTCGATAGTAAATCCGCAAGCCATGAAACCCGGTAAACTTGGCGGCGGCCAGGGATCGGTGTTAGATCCTATTGTGGCCATACGCTATAGAATTAACCTTGAGCCCGAAGAAACCTTTACTATTGATATGGTTACGGGCATTGCCGAAACAAAGGAAGTTTGCATGGGTTTGGTAAATAAATATTACAATAATAAATCGCATAAAGACCGCGTGTTTGAAATGGCCTGGTCGCATAGCCAGGTAGTGCTTCGCCAATTAAATGCCTCTGAAGCGGATGCCCAGTTATATGGCCGTTTGGCAAGTTCCATTCTTTTTGCAAATGCTTCCTTTCGTGCCGATCCAGCCATTCTCATTAACAACCACCGGCAACAATCTGGTTTGTGGGGATATGCTATTTCGGGCGATTTACCCATTGTTCTTTTAAAGGTGGAAAGCCCGGAAAATATACAATTGGTAAAGCAAATGATACAGGCGCATGCTTACTGGCGTTTAAAGGGGCTGGTACTTGACCTGGTGATCTGGAACGAAACGCACGATGGTTACAGGCAGGCATTTCAAAACGACATTCAGGCGCTTATTCCGGCTGAATTAAATGGAAAAAAAGGAGGCATTTTTATACGGCCCTCCGACCAGATATCAAACGAGGATCGTATTTTATTTCAAACGGTAGCCCGTATTATTATTTCCGATAGTGGCGGAACATTAGCAGACCATGTTAATAGAAAAGAGCTTGCAAAAGTGGCCATTCCATTTATTGTAAAAAGTAAAACGTATCCACGTTCTTCGGCATCCATTCCCATGCCTGAAGGTCTCCTCTTTTTTAATGGTTTAGGAGGTTTTTCGCCCGATGGATTAGAATATGTAATTATTACAGATAACAAAAATAAAACGCCGGCTCCATGGGTAAATGTAATTGCTAATCCAACTTTCGGAACCGTTGTTTCCGAAGGCGGGTCGGCCTATTCATGGACCGAAAATGCACACGAACTACGGCTAACCTCCTGGAGCAACGATCCGGTATCAGATACCAGCGGCGAAGCCTTTTATGTAAGAGATGAAGAGAGCGGACATTTTTGGTCAACAGCATTGCTGCCTGCAGGTGGACAGTCGCCTTATATTACCCGTCATGGCTTTGGTTATAGTGTTTTTGAACATATAGAAGATGGAATTTATACCGAAATGACGGTGTATGTTGACATGGTGTCGGCTATTAAATTCACTGTTTTAAAAATACGGAACCAATCAGGACGTCCGCGCAATTTATCTGCTACGGGTTATTTGGAGTGGGTGCTAGGCGATAACAGAACGAAAACCGCCATGCATATTCATACAGAAATTGATCCTGATAGCGGCGCGCTTTTTGCAAAAAACCAATACAACACGGAGTTTAACAACAGGGTTGCTTTTTTTGATGTTGATTACCTGACAAAAACTTTCACCGGCGATCGCAAAGAATTTATTGGCCGCAACGGCAATTTGCAAAATCCCAAAGCCTTATCGCGTTTAAAACTCTCCGGAAAAATAGGGCTTGCTTTAGACCCCTGTGCAGCTATACAGGTTCCTTTTTTCGTTGCCGACGGCGAAGAACAGGAAATTATTTTCAGGCTGGGAGCAGGTAAAGATTCAAATGAAGCAAGTGCGATAGCCAAACAATTCAGGGGAATGGAGGTGGCAAAAGTTGCATTGGAAAATGTAAAAAAATATTGGGAAAATACCATTGGCGCATTGAAGGTAGAAACCCCGGATGTGGCCATCAATCTTATTACAAATGGCTGGCTTACGTATCAAACGCTCTCATCGCGATTGTGGGGTAGAAGCGGATTCTATCAATCAGGCGGCGCATTTGGTTTTAGAGACCAGTTGCAGGATGTGTTGTCGCTGTTGCATACAAGGCCCGAACTTGCCCGCGAACAAATTTTGCTTTCCGCATCGAGGCAATTTAAAGAGGGCGATGTACAACATTGGTGGCATCCGCCAATTGGTCGCGGTGTGCGTACCCGTATTTCCGACGACTATCTTTGGTTGCCTTTTGTAACAGCTTATTATATTAAACACACAGGGGATATTGCAATTCTGGAGAAGCCAATTGATTTTCTTGACGGGCGCCTGCTAAACCCGGGTGAAGAATCTTATTTTGATCTTCCGCTCAAAGCGCATGCTCCTGCCACGTTATATTATCACTGTGTTCGGGCAATAGAACATGGGCTCAATTTTGGCGAAAACGGCTTGCCATTAATTGGCACCGGCGACTGGAACGATGGCTTTGATAAAGTAGGACAGCATGGTAAAGGCGAAAGTGTGTGGCTGGCATTTTTTCTTTATGAGATCCTTACTTGTTTTGCAGATACGGCCAGTTTATATAACGATGTAGCATTCGCGGATACCTGCAAAGAGGAAGCAACTAAATTAAAAGCGAATATTGACAAAAATGCCTGGGATGGTAAATGGTATAAACGTGCCTGGTTCGACGATGGAACCCCGCTGGGATCAAAAACCAATGAAGAATGCATGATTGATTCTATTGCCCAAAGCTGGTCGGTTTTATCGGGAGGCGGAAACGAAAGCCGGGTTGGTACCGCCATGGAATCGGCCTATAAAAACCTGGTACAAAAAGAGGTGGGCATAATTCAATTGCTGGAACCTGCCTTCGACAAATCTGAGTTAAACCCCGGCTACATTAAAGGATATGTACCCGGCGTAAGAGAAAATGGCGGTCAATATACTCATGCTGCCGTTTGGATGATTATGGCATTTGCCAGGTTAGGAAATAATGAACGGGTGTGGGAATTGTTACAAATGATCAATCCCGTTAATCATGGCAAAACCGCAGCCGACATCGCCATCTATAAAGTAGAACCCTACGTTCTTGCGGCTGACGTTTATTCTCGTGACCCTCATGCCGGACGTGGCGGATGGACCTGGTACACCGGTTCTGCAGGCTGGCTGTATCGCTTGATTACAGAATCTTTTCTTGGTTTTCAGAAGGAGGGAAATAAATTGAAATTCATCCCTTGTGTCCCCGAAGAATGGGAATCATTTAAAGCGCACTACCGGTATAAAAATAATACAGTCTATCATATTGAAGTAACGCGGATGCTGGCTGGCGAAAAAATGACCTTGTCTGTTGATGGCGTGGAGCAGGAGGGAAATTTGATTACACTTTTAGATGACGGGGCTGAACACAATGTACGGGTGGAAGTCACACACGCCGTAGTCGTATAAATTCAAATTCCGGTTGATGGTTTTGAGCGTTTTTGATGGCTCTCAGAAGTTTGCAACTTCGGATCCAAATGAAAATCCAGACTGTGTCTGGTATCCGAAATACATATGCTCAAATTATTTGCTAATATCGTTATCTGTTGTTAACGGTATTAAGATGAATTCCAGACAAAGTCTCGCTGAATCATAAACAACCGTAGTCGCAGACTACGGCTGTTAGCACCCGGCTCTCCGAAGTATATAACTTCGGAGAAAAATGAAGATCCAGACTGTGTCTGGTGTTTGAAATTCAAAAGCCGAAATTTTCCACTAAAGCTAAAGGCTGAAACAATATTCGACTTTACTAATCATGAATTCCAGACACATCTGGTTGAAAATTAATAACGCCTTATCGCTTTTGATGATTATTTTTTAAATAGTAAAAGTGACCATCTTCGGCTGACAATAACATATCAGGTACTCCGTTTTTGTCCCAGTCAACCGTAGTAGGACTGGTATCGTGTCCAGCTAATATTTTCGCGGTTAGAGGCGATCCATTTTTTAAATGAACTAAACCATTTGTAACACCCAAATTCTTCATAATAGTTACATTGGCGCTATTTACCAGCAGGTCTGTTTTGCCGTCCTGGTCCCAGTCGGCCATTGTAAATTTAATTCTGCCACTGCCGCCAAATTGACTTGTATTCAATCTTAGCAGACCAGCCGTAGAATCAGTGATTCCGTGCTTTCCATTATATCCCGCATAATCTGTCGCATAAAAAATTCTTACCGGTGGCTTTAACATTAAATCCAGTCCTTTTTTAAATCGCTCAAAGTAAGCAAGGTAACCGGCAGTGTCAAGCATAATTAAATCTATAAGTCCATCTTTATTCCAATCAATAGTAAAGGGTGTGGTTCTCCATTGGGTTACCAATTCTGTAGCGTGCGGGTCCCACCATAGCCATGACGGTTTCTGTGGTTTAGCACCACCCCAATCCACCATCGCCGATTGCTCTTTGGCCAATTTCGGCGCCGAAGAAGTACCTATGTTTTTAAACCAAATCACTTTTCCAAATATCGAATTCACTATAATGTCCTTTAAACCGTCATTATCCCAATCAGCAACCGAAACGGTGGTATAACCCCATTTTTGTTCTGCCGGCCCTTGAATGGAACCGTTTAAACCCGCCTGAATACGAATCGTTTTACCATCAGCGAAAAGGAGCTTTGGCGCTGCCCATCGGGGCATTCCATTAAACATTCCCAAATTCTCAATAAACCCAATGTATCCTGCAGAATTGCCTGAAATCAGGTCTTCATCGCCATCATTATCCCAATCAACACTTTGTTGTGAAGGCAGCGCGCCAAATTTTACATTGTCTGCTTCCTGCTTAAAATAAACAGGCGATTTGAATTGCGGCATACCATCTTTTAGTGTGCCGGTATTTTCAATAAATGCTACTCTCCCATCTTCATCACCAACTACAAGGTCTGCATCACCATCCTTATCCCAATCTACTGATACGGGAATGATCATTTCAAGATCCATTTGAATAACTCCTCCGGCATTAGCCAGGAATTTGCCCGAAGCATAGGTTGGTTTTTCCCTTGTACCCGTATTTTCAAAATAGGTAAGCTTATCCAAAAACTGACCGCATATAAGGTCAAGGTCTCCATCGCCGTCAAAGTCGGCAAAATTAGGTGTTGGAGCACCATACACATCTATGTCGTGGCCGCCAGCCTGTATGCGACCGGAGTTAATATATTCACCGTTCCTATTTTCCATCAGGTATACATAACCATGTAACGGACCGTTTGTCCATTCTCCCTTTTGGTTGTATGCATTGTCCCAACCATAGACTCCCCAATCATCAATGCCTACAGCTATATCTTCATCGCCATCATTATCAAAGTCAACCAACTTCCATTGGTTAAAACGCACTTTACCCTTCATGAGTTTTTTAAAAGCATCGGCATCGAACAAATATTTTTTTTGCGTTGCGAATGCATCTTTAAATTTCAACAGCTCGGCGCCGGGCACAGTAAAACGTGGTTTGCCATTTATAACTGAAACCTGGATATCGTTTATCGATTTTGAAAGCCACACAGGCTTTGCGAATACCGGGTTTTTATCGCTGCTTTTATTTTCAAAAAAGTATATACCATTAAAAGGTAGCCCCTGGCTGGAGACCAGCAAATCCATGTCTCCATCATTATCAAAATCCATTGGCAAAGGCCAGGCCCAAAGTCCTACACCCAGGTCTACCACTAAACCCGGATTATTGTATTTTAATATTTTGAAATCCTGTGTTGGGTTTTGGGCGTTGCTATATTCGCAGGAAAACAATATAATGGTCCCTATTGCAAATGCTGGTACGCGGCTGTTGATGTTTCTGATCATTTTCTCGTTTTTAACAATGGCTGAAGCAATAAACTAACCTTTCTAAATATTTCAAACGCTTTACCGGGTAGAACACAGCGAATTCAATGTCAAGGCAGTCAAAGGAACAAATTTCAACTCAAGATGGTCTTTTAATATAGTATAATCATCAGAAAGTATGACGATATGCATTTTGATGTTAGAAGCAAATTTTCCATAATCCTTGCGCCGGTTGTACATACTAATGTTTAGCCCTCACCGACCTAAATATACATATTAATAATAGTGTATACATATTACATTACATTCAAAATTTTTGTTGAATATTGACCTGATATCGCTAAATCAGTTTCCTGATTAATAAAAAATAATTGACGTATAAAAAAATGCATTGGAAGTTTATATACAATTGACTCCTATTCCGACGAAAAATTTGTCGCTTTAACTAAGCATTTATATGAAAAGAGGAAGAAAATGATCCCAAACCAGCAAATTTCTGCAACCAATGAACTTATATGAAGGATGACTTCCTTAGAAGGATCTCTAATTTACGACAACCTGTTCAATTCGGCCGTTTTCAGGTCGAATTCCCGTATGTCTCAAACCCTCTTTTGTTGTGAATAAATATCGTTTGTAAGGTGGCGGAAAAAAAACAGAAAATTGGAGAATTATTGTTTTGCTCCAAATTGGTGTATTGCAAATGCGAAGGCAAAAGTAAGATCGCCATTTTACTGGTTGCAACATTAGGGAGGCTGATGCCAATAGTAGATATGTACTATTGTTTATTAAAATTTATTTGCCCATTTTTATACCATATTATAATTCTGCCCTTGGATTTACCTAATAGGACTAAGAGCGTAAAAGTTCCATATATTGGTAAATAAAGACTAATTTTAAAAACACACCAATGAAACAGATTTACCTAATTTCTTGCCCGATTGTAGTTGAAATCGATGCTCGTACAAAGGACATTTCAAAAATTCGTGTCCTTCATGCTGGCTTTCCTTAAAGCAATCAATCATTAAACAGTTACCGATTTTGAATACCGCTTCAACAAGGCAGGATGCGCCTCCAAGACATTGATTTTTTTAATAGCTCGGATTTCCCAGGACTCGCTTTAACACAAGATTACTAATACAGGATGGTTATAATAAATATATACTACAAAGTAAGACATAACTAAACATCTCATCTGCTCATATTTATCCAACTATTCTTACCCTTCGATTTGATCTTATTCGAATTAAGAGTTCTCTAATCCACTATCAATATTAAAACCTTGTTCCAGAGGAAGTTGATTTGAAAAAAAACAAAATAACACTAGCAATGTGTAAATTATTTTATTGCCTTGTAACCACACTTATAATTGGCCAGGCCACAGTTGCCCAGGAAATAAAAGTTGTTTATAAAAACAAGACGGTGACAGTTGCGGCACCTAAAGAAAAGCCAATTTCGAAACAAAATGTAAAGCGCTCACCCCAAAATCAAACTAATGTTGCAAAGCAAAGGAATATCCGGCAGGCAGCTACACCACAGCGAAATTTTATAAAAACTTCGGCTAAATACCAAAAACGTTCAGGTGCTCCCAACCGCGAATTATTTACATACTTGCCGCCCCCAACTAACTACCCAAGGCTTGTTACCGCCAACAAGCAAACGGCCTGCACGGCAGACACTATTATTCTTAATTCCCAGGCGCAGATCGATAATTTTTCAACCAACTATCCCGCCTGTACCACCCCAAAGTATTTAGTTATTGATGGCGCCGGGGCAAACCCGGCCATTACTAATTTAACGGGTCTCGCTGGTTTAACACAGGTAACCAATAAACTACAAATAAGCAACACTTCTTTAACCAGTTTATCGGCTTTAAACAGCCTTACTTATATAGGCGATACACTGCAATTAGACCATAATGCCCTGCTTACGAGTACGGGGCTAACGAACATTACACATCTGGGAGCATTGTATTTTGTAAACATGCCTGCACTTACAAGCATTGCCGGCCTCAGTAACCAAACTGATACCATACGAGGCTCTATAAATATGGATTCTACAGGGTTAACTAATTTAGAAGGCCTGAGTGGCATACACTGTATTTTGGGGGCCTTGAGGATAGGCTATGGTCATCTAACCAGTTTTAGCAGTTTATCTAATTTAAACACAATACAAGGAAGTTTAGAAGTTTATCATGACACAGAAATGACCTCAATTGGCCTGCATAACCTGACCACTTGTAATGCTTTTCTTTTTTGGGATATGCCCAATATAACCAGCCTTGAAGATATTAGCCACCATCTCATTAATAAAGACATCACCCAATTTTGGATGATTGATATGAATGGCCTTACTGACTTAAGT
>JBBRCW010000056.1:0-24343 GCA_038204535.1 Chitinophagales bacterium
ACTATATCACAAAGTTGGGTAAAGAAGCAATTCTTACAGCACTTAAATTAAAAAATATGGTAATTATACCTCAACTCAATTATAACAAAGCAGCTTAAAATCTTGCCATTTTTGGCTAAGACTTGAGTTGTTAGATACTAACCATACAGTTCACCATTTATTGCATCAACCGCATTACTTTCCAGGTATAAGGTGTCAGGATCAATATCAATCTCATCATCCCACGCCACCGTTCCAAACCGCACATGAACTTTGTTACAAAATGCTTCATCTTTTAAACTGCAAAACACAGGATAATCAAGGTATTTTTTGAAATTAAAGATCTTCTCTTCATCATTGGTAAAAGTCAACAATAATTGATATGGACGTTTGTAGTGTACGTTTTTTACCCTTGGGTTCATCGTATTGACTATTTTAAAGGTTCAATTGTAAAAATTTTGTTACCGGTCACGGCCAATTGCCAATTAGCCATTAGATCCTCTTTGTGAATTTCAATCCAGGCCGTTACAAGTTTTTCCTTATTTTTTGGAATTATACCCTCCAATAATTGCCCGTCTGGAATTCGGTAAATTGCTTCTTGTTCAGCATATTTAACATGAATATGAGGCAAGTTGTGCTGCTTTGTATCTAAATAATACATTGATATTATCAGGCCATAAAATAACGAAATCACCGGCATAATCAAATTTACAACACTAAATTGATTGCCTGAACCGAAGAGAAAAAGACATGCTGATTTTTGCTTAGGATTGAATCCAAAAAAATGGATGAAACGAATTAAAAATTTACTTGAAAAGCTCGTCTTTAATATTTCGTTATAGTATATTTCCTTTGGCCGTGCAACCTTATTCAATACCTTACCGCATTTAATTTTTACTATGAAAAAAATATTCCTGATGGCTTTGCTGGCTTTTGGTACCCGCCTGTCTGCGCAGGTTAAGGCCGATGATGTGCAACGCTTTACCCTTAAGAATGGCATGAAGATCCTGGTGCTTGAAGACAACTCCATCCCAAATGCCAACATGTATCTTTTTTACAAAGTGGGCAGTCGTAACGAGCATCCCGGTATCACCGGCCTGTCGCACTTTTTTGAACATATGATGTTCAATGGTGCAAAAAAATATGGCCCTAAAATGTTTGATCAAACCATGGAGTTTAACGGGGGCAGCAACAACGCCTACACCACCAACGATGTTACTGTGTACACCAACTGGTTTCCATCATCGACTGCGCAGGTCATCTTTGATCTTGAAGCCGATCGCATTGCCAGCCTATCCATCGACCCAAAAATGGTGGCCAGCGAGCGTGGTGTGGTATTAAGCGAAAGAAGCACCGGCCTCGAAAACTCACCCTGGCGTTTATTGATAGAATCGATGGAGGCAACCGCCTTTCAAACAGGGCCTTACCACTGGCCGGTAATCGGCTATGAAGAAGATATTAAAAACTGGACAAAAGAAGACCTCGAATATTACTTTAAAACCTACTACGCCCCCAACAATTGCGTGGTAATTATTTCAGGGAATGTAAAAACAGCCGATGTAAAAAAGTTGGCCGAAGAATATTTTGGCCCCATCCCTGCACAGCCCGAACCAAAGCCCGTGCATTTAGTTGAGGAACCCCAAACCGGCGAGCGCCGCATAATGGTGCAAAAGCAGGTATCCAACCCATATATCAGCATAGGTTACCATGTACCCGCAGCCCGCGACAGCGACTTCTACGCGCTTGATATTTTAAGCTCCATACTTACTTCTGGCAAAAGCAGCCGCCTGTATGCCTCACTGGTAGACAATCAGCAACTGGCCACACAGGTGTTTGCCAGCTTTGGCCCGTCATTCAATCCGGGGTTGTTCAGCATTAACGCCATTACCAATAAAGGCGCCACCACCGGGGCACTGGAGAAGGCCATTTATCACCAGTTGGATAGTATAGCCACCATCGGCATTTCGGCCAGCGAACTGCAAAAAATAAAGAACCAAAAACTGGTGGAGTTTTACGACCAGGTAGAAACCATCAATGGTAAATCGAACAACATTGGCACTTACGAAGTGTACTTTGGAGATTACCGAAAAATGTTCGATGCCCCGGCCGCCTATAACCAGGTAACCATTGCTGATGTGCAGCGGGTGGCCAGTCAATACTTTAAAAAAAGCAACCGTACCGTTGGTATTTTACAATCAAACACTGAAGACTAATAACATGAAACTGCCTAAATATATTTTCACTATAACGCTTGCACTCATGGCCGGTTGCCTGGTTAAAGCGCAAAATTTTTCACTTCCCAAATACACAAAAACCGTATTGCCCAATGGCCTGACCATTTACCTGATGGAGCAACACGAAGTGCCAATGATCAGTGTATCGGGCGTTTTTCCGGCTGGCGCCGTGTACGATGGCAGCCAGTCGGGCCTTGCCTCCCTTACAGCGCTTGCCTTAAAGCATGGCACTGACAGCATGACCAAATCCCAACTGGATGAAGCCCTTGACTTTGCAGGCGCGTCACTTTCTACCGGCAGCGATAAAGAGTATGCCAGCCTTCGGGCGAAGTTTGCCGCCAAAGATAAAGAGGTTATTCTGCCTATTATAAGAGATGTTTTAGTGAACCCAATTTTTAATGCAGATGAATTTGCAAAAGAGAAACAGCGCAAACTGGTTTCGCTGGAGCAGGCTAAGGAAAGTCCAGGCCGCGTTATTGGTAATTACTTCGACCAGATGTATTATGGCACCAGCCCGTATGCCAATCCCTCCGGTGGAATTGCGGAGACAGTAGCACAAATCAGTCTGAACGACGTACAATTGTTTTACAAAAATCACTACCTGCCTAATGGCTCGGCCATTGCCATTGCGGGCGACTTCAATACCGCCGATATGAAGGCCGCCATCACCCGCCTGTTTAAAGACTGGAAGAAAGGCAAACTGCAGACTTTCGACACCAAACCCATGCCCGCCCCTGCCCAGGCCAATGTACTGCTGGTAAATAAAGACGATGCCAGCGAAACCACCTTTTATATTGGCGGCCCAGGCATAACTTTTAATAATTCCGACAAAGTAGCTATTGATGTAATCAATACATTTTTTGGTGGCCGTTTTACCAGCTGGCTTAATGATGAGTTGCGGGTAAACAGCGGTTTAACCTATGGCGCCCGCAGCGGTTTTGTGCCGCAAAAGAATGCGGGCATTTTTCGCATCTCCACATTTACCGCCAATAAAAATACCGAACAGGCAATTGACAAGACCCTGGAGGTTTTAAACCGCCTGCACGATAAAGGCGTGAATGAAACCACCCTCACTTCCGCCAAAAACTACGTGAAAGGCCAATTTCCGCCCGACTACGAAACGGCAGGCCAACTCGCCGAACTTATGACCGATATGTTTTGGTATGGCTTTACCGAAGACTATATCAATAATTTCGAAAAAAATGTGGATGGTCTAAACCTCACCAAAGCCAACCAGATCATTCAGCAATATTTTCCAGAAAAAAATCTGCAGTTTGTGCTAATCGGCAAGGCCGATGAAATTCGCAACATCGCCGCCAAATATGGCAAAGTAAAAGAGGTGCAGCTAAAGGAAGATGGTAAGAAATAGTCCCGCATGATCGCCTATCCGTAGTCTGCGACTACGGATGCTAAATAATAACCAGACTGCGTCTGGATTTCTTCATAATGAAACATGGTTATTGACAGGCAGAGAATCTCCTTTAAGAACTCCAAACCTTGTCAAATTCCACATCCCAAATATCATTCAATCCATCATGCTAAGTCCCCCTTCGGGGGATTTAGGGGGCTTTTAGGGGGCTCTATTTAATATACCTGTTAAATCGATTTCGGTATATCTCCATATTTTGAAATTCCCGGATTATCTTTTTTGCCGTTATTAAAGATTGCTTTTCATCGCCATTTAACTCCGCTATGTCTAACTCTAAGCTCTTCATTGTTTCCGTCATTTTATACCATTCATGAGACAGATTGATATTTTGAATGTCTCCAAAAGGGGCAAATCTGTGCAATGGCTGGTATCTTGGATGATTTATCTCCATATATATTTGATTCTCCAGGTCGCGTACCTGTTCCCTTAGCACTTCGTTATAAATACTTAGTTTATCATCGGTCAATTTACCCAGGTTATTTTCTTCCTTTTGTATCCAGGCAAGCTCAAGACTCAGTAATGTATGAAGGTCACTGTTTTGATAGGCAACCGTTAATTTCTTCATCAGTTCTTCCTTTTCTATCTTCATATCCTGATCTCTCTCCAGGTCGGGATGAAATATTTTTGCCAATTGCCGGTAAATGCTGCTAATATTTTTTGTTCTGGCTTCCTCTATTTTCTTAACCCTTTCTTCTTTTTCCAGTTGTTTTTTTGTTTTTTTCCTTTCAGGCCTTTTAAAATCATTTTTTTGATTATTCTCCTTCATTTGACCTTCCGCCTCCATCATCTTTTCAATAAAGTCAGTGCTGGTCATTTTGCGATGGAAATCGTCTATATCCAAATCAAAACCGAAATCGTCAAACACGTCTTGCAAATCATTCATCATTAAATCATATTCCTCATCCCTGGCTTCCTCATAGCTTAGTCCTTCAATTGCCTTAAAAATAGATTCTAGTTCTTCATCAGGTTCGCTTTCTAAAAAAGGGGAAATCAGGTTAAGCTGGTTAGCAAGTATCGCTTTTAAACTTTGCCTTTCTTTCTTCAACAGCAGCTTCTTGTTTTTAAAAAATCGAAATAGCAGCTTTGTAATTTCAATATTCAATAAATTTCGCCGCTGCTCAACCGGATGAATTTTTTTTCCGTAAAAATCCAATCTTTCATTTAACGCCTTCGTGGTTTCTTCAAGACGTAATTTTAATTTTTCGATCTTACCTACCAGCCTGTTAAAAGCCTGCTGCTGTTTGCTGAGTAAGTTTTTTTGAGGTGCCCTTATGATGATGTCTGTTGCGGATAATGGTGGTTCATCAAATTCAAAAATTTTAGCCTGGATCATACCTGTATATTTTGTATGCAAGTATATGAGTTCTGAAAATAAATACCCAATCAAATTTTGCACTTTATCCTGAAAAATGTTAATAAATTTCAGATTTCAACCTTGCCCAATTAGAGGTTTTTGTTTATTCTGTTTATATCTACCCTAACTTTTGTGCATCGATATTTATTGATGGAAGCTATCCTTAGTCTGCGACTACGGATTACAAATAATAACCAGACTGCGTCTGGATTTCTCCATAATGAAACATTGTTATCAACCGGCAGAGAATCTCATTCCAAAGCTTGTGCGCCAGCCAATTACCCTAACTTTTCTGCATCGATATTTATTGATGGAAGCTATCCGTAGTCTGCGACTACGGATTACAGATAACAACCAGACTGCGTCTGGATTTCTGCATAATGAAACATCGGTATCAACCAACAAAGAATCTCCTTTTAAAAAATCCAACCATATAAAAATAATTACCGGCGCCGAAGCGCCCATAATCATTACAAAATTTTTCATCCCAAATACCATTTCGATCTATCATGCAAAGTCCCCCTTCGGGGGATTTAGGGGGCTTTCCTTCGGGGGATTTAGGGGGCTCCTAAATCACAAAATCCTTCCACTTAGTATCCATCCCCGAACTTTCCACCACATTTTCTACAAAGGCCATTCCTCGTACTCCTTCTTCCGTTCCCGGAAAATCTAACCACTCAGGCTTTGGTGTCTCACCTTCCATTTTGGCCGAAACCGTCAAAGCGAAGTTTCTGTAGAGGTTGGCAAATGCCTCCAGGAACGCCTCGGGGTGGCCGCCCGGTGTGCGGGTGTTGTGGATTGCCTCGGGTGCGAGATAGCTGTGATTTGCACCGGTACGATAAATTTGGGTAGGCTGATCGAGCCATTTTACCAAAAGCGAATTCGGTTCCTGCTGCGCCCATTCAATACCGCCTTTCTCTCCATATATTCTGATTTTTAGCGCATTCTCTTCGCCGGCGGCTACTTGCGATGCCGATAAAACACCTTTTGCCCCATTATCAAAACGAAGCAATATATCGCCATCATCATCCAGCGCCCTGCCTTCAACAATTATATGCAGGTCGGCGCAAAGCTGTGTTATTTTCCCGCCAGTTATGTATTCAGAAAGATGTGCCGCATGGGTTCCAATGTCACCAATACAACCGCTTTTTCCACCCTTTTTCGGGTCCGTACGCCAGGCTGCCTGTGCATTGCCTTCCCTTTCAGAAAGTTTGCTCAGCCACCCCTGCGGATACTCTACATAAATCTTTCTTATTTTACCAAATACTCCGTTCTTAAACATGGCTTTTGCCTGCTTAACCATGGGGTAACCGCTATAGGCATGGGCAAGGCAAAATGTCAAGCCTGTTTCATCCACCTTTGCTTTTAATTGTTTGGCTTCATCCAGTGTAAGTGTCATTGGCTTCTCGAGCAACACGTTAAAACCATTGTCCAGCGCCATCATAGCTGGTGCAAAATGGGCAAAATTGGGCGTAACAATGGTTACAAAATCTATACGCTTGTCTGCAGGCATCTTACTTTCTTTGTCCATCATTTCTTCCACAGTAGCATACACCCTGTCTGCGTCAACAAAAAGCTCTTCGCCTGACTCTTTTGATATCTGCGGATTTATGCTGAACATTCCGCATACCAACTCAATTTTTCCATCCATATTGGCAGCCAAACGGTGAACCGAACCGATAAAAGCATCTTTACCGCCGCCCACCATTCCAAACCGTAGTTTTCTTTTCATACTTATTTTTTTTGTTTTGAAAGAAGTTGTTAAAGCAATTATTTTTTTTAGCCGTATGTATACATGATTACAACCGCTGTAATAACGGGCATCGGCAAGACGAACCAAATTAATAACTTTTAAACAAATTAAAATAATTAATGAGGGATGTAATACAATTTGATAAATTAATATCCGGGAATTTACTTTTTGATTGCCTGCTTCTATCTTGAAACAAATAATTTGGCAAACGTTTAATTGTGCCCCAGGCGATTGCCTGACCGGCTAAAAGAATTATTTTTTGAATAGCATCTAAATGATGCTAAATCTTAATTCTCCATTAATATTGTCGTAAATAAACTTGATTTAACGGCGGGTTAACCGTCTCTGCCTCGCTTGGGCAGGGCTAAATATTACTTTTGCTAAAACTATGAAGCATTTTTTCTCTTTTTTATTTACCAGTCTGGCGGTATTGTTCCATGTGGCATCGGCACAATCATTCAGCACCAGGGTTTCATCTAATGCGATTGGAAAAAAAGACATGCTTCAGGTTGAATACATAGCCGAGAACCTTGAATTGCAAGACCTTGTGCTGCCGGTTTTCAGCGGCTGGTCCATTGTATCGGGACCCAACTTTAGCAGCAACCGTTTACAGACAGGCAATATTGTAAAACAACAGATAATTTATACAATCATCCTACAGCCGCAAGCCACAGGGCGGTTGAATATTCCCGGTGCAAAAGCCACGATTGAAGGCAGAGCCCGGCTGAGTAACTCAATTGTTGTGGAGGTAAAAAATACCGACCATGTAGCCGGAACGGCCCCCAGCCCCATACCGCCGGTATTAGACAGGCTTCCATTTGACGATGATGATATAAATGACGACCAGGTGCTGAAAAAAGGTGAAACCGTACGCGACAAAATAAAAAACAACCTGCTGGTTCAACTTGTAGTAAGTAAAAAATCCGTCGTTGTAGGCGAACCCATTTTGGCTACCTATAAATTATGCACCCGCATAAGGTCTCAATCAAGGGTGGTGAAACAGCCTGCTTTTAGTGGCTGCACGGTTATCGAATTAACCAGCGCCAACGATCCTGTTCCGCAAAAAGAAAAGATCGGCGACAAATGGTACAATGTGTATATTATAAGGCAGGTACAGCTTATACCGTTACAGGCGGGTAACATGGAATTGCCAGAAGTCAGCATAGAAAACACAATAACGTTTTACCGCGATGGGCAATTCAGTTACCGCGATCTTTTCTACAACAACCCATCGGTTAAGCCCGAAGAGGCTACTGTAACTTTTTCAAACAAGCCCTTACTGATAGAAGTGAAAAACCTGCCGCAACCTGCCCCTGATGGTTTTAATGGCGCCGTTGGAGATTTTACCCTTTCGGTAGAAAATACCGGCAGCGGCAGTAATCCCAATAACGGTAACGAGCTGGCGATTTCTGTCAGAGGTCAGGGAAATTTGCAGCAAACAAAACCGCCGGTTATAGCCTGGCCAAAAGGCATGGAAGGATTTGAGCCACTGGAAAAAGAAAATATTGACAAGTCTTCGTTCCCATTCAAAGTAACAAAAACCATATCGTATCCGTTTGTAGTTTCAAAAACAGGCGACTATACCATACCGCCGGTTCGTTTTACCTATTTTGACGCGGCTGATGAAACCTATAAATCGCTGGTGTCTGCGCCGCTGAAAGTACACATCAAAAAATCATCGAAAACCATTTTACCCCAGGCCATAAAAAATTATACGAACGACTTTTATTTTAGGCTTTATTTGATATTGGGTGCAGGATTATTGGCCTTATTAACCGGGCTGATCTTTTACAACAGAAAGCACCGGGCACCTGCCACAACAGCTAAACCGGCAGAAAAACCGATCATTCAACCTGCAGAAGCTAAGGTTGATACAGAAAGTTATATCTACGAAATAAGAGAACTTGAACCCGGCACCAACGGTCCGCTATTTTATAAACAGCTAAGCAAACACATTACGAGCTGGCTGGCGGCAAAGTTTCATCTAAAACCGGATGATATAGATGCGTTTTGCGACCAAAACGGCGATCTGGCAAATGCCTTACAAAAAATTTCGTCGGTGCTGCATAGTTGCAGTGTGGGCATGTACACGCCTATGTATAATATTGAAGAGGCGGTTCAGCACCGGCTGACCGCTTTAGAAGCCATCAACAGCCTGGAGAAACTATAGGTTAAGAATGTGTTTTAACGCCTGCGGGTATGCAAACGTGAGAGCCATTCATTTACCACATTTTTATAGAGCTCCATATCATAGTTTGGAAATTGGTATTCAAATTCATTTGCATGGTGGATCGCTGATGTCAGGTTAAAATTCGACTGATCAAAAGCCAGGCATATATGCTGTTTTTGCAGGTAACCAGCAAGATATTCCTGCTCGGTTTGGCCGGGCGTAGGTATAACGATCGCTTTCTTTTTAAGCTTTAAAAGATCCATAATGGTAGTATATCCTGCCCGGCTGATAATAATTTTGCTTTGCTGCATTGTAAGGCCCATTTCGTTCGAGGGTAAATGATCAATGATCGTTAGGTCTTTTTCCGTTCTATTCAATTCTGTAAATCCAGGCTTTCCTCTAACCAGCAAAACTTTTCCGGTGGTTTCATTCAGGTCTCTTAATAATATATTTTCCAGTACTGTACGTTGAGGTTCGGGCCCCGATAAAATGATCATGATGTCATATATAATTGTTAGTGGCTGGGTGAACTGCAGCCGCGAAAGTCCACCGATGTATTTTATTGGAATAGATGGCTTTTTATCCGGGTGAGACAGCGTGCCGGCGATGTTGTTTGTGTCTTCATAATCGGGTATCCAGCAGACAGCAAACTTGTTAATGAAGGCATAATTTATTTTTCTTATGATCGCCTCAACCCATTTGTTAGGACCTTTAATTTGTAATTGATGGGTCATAAAAACAACAGGTAACCTGGCAGACCATAACCCAAACCTGTTATCTGATACAACAGCATCAATTTTATGTTCTTTTAAAATGGCCGAAAGCCTTAGATGTTCCTTTAAAATTGTCGAAAATATTTTTGGCAGCTGGCACAATAAAGTTAAGGATAATAAACGTTTACTATAAGCGTATTCTACCCTATAGCCTGGAAGTGAAACAAACGGCAATGAAGGAAATTCTTTTTGCAAAAGCTGAAAACCTGTACATTCTGCACCAATAATTACTGTACAACCACAATTTATTAAATGTTGTATTATAGGAACACAACGGATATAATGGCCTAAACCCCAATCCAATGGTGCAATCAAAATACATAAATTGTGTTTTTTGTACACTTATTATTAATTTTTTGTGAATTGTTAGCGAAAAATATTATTTTCGAAATGATAAAAAAATGAAAAAAACAAACCAAATATCTATTTTATTGTTCTTAGTTATATTGATTACTTCTTCCGGTTGTGGTATTTTAGGTAAGTCGAACGGTCAAAAAGGATGTGGATGTCCAAGTGTTAATAAAAAATCGGTAGGATAGTTGAGGTTTTATTATTTGTGTTCTACTAAATGAAAGTTTATGAAATCGTCCAACAGAGATTTATTAGTGTTATCAAAAAAGGTTTCCGTCGACCCCAAGGACCTTGAACATGAAGTTGAGTTACTTCATGAAATTTTGTACAAAGTTGAATCGTTAGCCAACTTTTGCGATGCAACCGAAGTGATAGATGTTAACAGGTATAAAATTATTCGAAAACCTCATATTATTGAGCAGATCATCCGTGAAAAAAGCTTAAAGCCTTTCCAGTTTATTTTCAATAAAAATTAATTCTACGATACGATTGCCCCCAAACAAAAAATTTTAAAAGGCCCTCAAATGAGGGCCTTTTGTATTACGCATATTTTCAGCCCGATAATTTACTTCAGCAATTGAAGTTTATTACTTACGATAATTTCTGCAAGGCTGATTTCAGGTTTCCCAGCATGTCATTGATCTCTTCGCTTTTGCACGTACCTACGCTTAGCCGGTACCAGGGCGAATTATTAGCAGCGCCAAAGGCATAAAAAGGAACGATGGCAATTTTTGCCTCGCTGAGTAAGTACGCGGTAACTTCAGACTGGTTGTTAAGAACCGTGCCATCTGCCGTTGACTTACCGGCCAGATCAACTTTTACGGTTAGGTAAATGGCTGCCTGGGGATGAACCGCATCAACCGGAAAACCCTGTTCTTTTAACTGTATAAAACCATTATAAATCCTGGTAAGCCGCAGATCGATGGCCTCTTTAAATGCCTGTAGAAAACCATCGATAGCATCATTATCTTTTAAAAAGATAGCGGTAGCCTTTTGTTCGGCCATTGGCGCCCAGGCGCCAATATGGCTAAGTATCGCCTTCATTTTGGCGATTATTTCCGCTGGGCCGCACGACCAGCCCACTCTTACTCCGGTAGCACAAAACGCCTTTGATATGCCATCCACAAAAATGGTATAATCTTTCATCTCGCTGCGAAGGCTTACAGGGTTATAATGATTGATCTGCCCATAGGTGAGCGTCCAATACATTTGATCGAACAACACATACAACTTCTTTTCATCGGGACGCCTCTTTTTGTTCTCTTCTAATACAAGGTCACAAATTTTCTCCAGTTCTATTTTGTTAAAGGTTGTGCCAGTGGGATTTTGCGGCGTACATAGCGTGATGAGCGTTGCACCTTCTATATGCGGCGCTATATCAGCTGCTGTGGGCATAAAATTGTTCTCTAGCGTGGTTTCGATCATGCAATGAACGGCTTCGTTCATATGTATGTAATGGTTGTTATTCCACGAAGGGACAGGATAGATGACCTTATCGCCTTTATCTACCAGCGTTTTGAATATTGTATAGATTAGCGGCCTGCCCCCGGCAGCAATCTGCACCTCGTTTGGGGCATAGTCTATTCCCTCTCTTTCTTTAAGAAAAGAACAGACTGATTGCCTCAGGTCAATTACGCCTTCAGCAGCGGGATAACTTGTTTGCTTCTTTTTATAGGCATCAATGATCAGCTCCTCCAGCTTTAGTGGAATGGGAAATATGGAGGGATCAAAATCGCCAATTGTAAAGTTGTAAATTTTTTCTCCGTTACGTATTCTTTCGTTGATGGTATTACCCAGCTTAACTATTTCGCTGCCGATGAGTGTGCCGGCCAGTTGACTTAATTTCATGCTGCAAAAATAGCACAAGGCTGTCAGTTACTGGCGTGACGGAACCATTTTTAAACACTTGAACACCTGAACGAAAGAAATCAGCCAAACAAATGACTGTTTGTTTGCTATACTTCGCAAGGGAAAAATTAGTGCCTTTTTCGGTTTGCTCAATAATAAAAGCCTGCTGTTTTGTATAAAAAAAAGCAAATTAAATTGAAGCCAATGCGATATTGATCGGGAAGGAAGCCCTATGCTGTTGTCATTCCGACGAAGGAGGAATCCTTAAGAGAACATTTAATTAAACCGTGGAAACTAGAAAGCGTTATTGTAAACATGTTTCGGATTCCCCAATGCAAAAAAGGATCCCTCCTTCGTCTGGACAGTTTAGCCAAAGCCATCAAGCAGAATAACCAATCAGGGAACCTTGAAAAAAACGGAAATAACAATTGATCAAATAAAATGAAAATGCTGTTGTCCGATCCCGATTTTTGATCGGGATGGAATCTTTCAGCTGTTGTCCGACGAAGGAGGAATCTTTAAGAAAAACATCTAATTAGACCTTGAACTCTAAAAAGCGTCATGGTAAACTTGTTTCGGATTCCCCATGCAAAAAAGGATCCCTCCTTCGTCGGGATGACAGCATAACCAAAGCCGTCATCCTGAATTACCGACCACGGAATCTTTTAGAATTTAGGTTTCGCGGTTTATTTCCAGCGCGTCCAAATGTGTCGATGCTATGCATCTCGAAAATCGCGTTGTCACTTCCCCCAACGAATTGAAATCTCCCGGTATCCGGGACTACCAAATGAGTGGATGCTACGCATCTGCAAATAGGCGGTCAAAATAGAAACAGAAATAGAAGAGCAATAGGTAAGATTGCTTAGGAATTAATAGAAAATGATATACGGCATATAATGCGGAAAAGGCCGCCATAAAAATATTCGGTACAAGGGTGTGACACAACCGGAGCAGAATAAAGACCTGCTGTTCGTTCAAAAAAAACAAATTAAATTGACGCCAATACGCCTCGATGCAACGTACGCTTCATAGTAGTAATTCAGACAAAAAAATCCTATTCACTATTTTATCCCTTGTCCGGTATAAATCACCGCTAGTAAAGCTTTACCCTGTTCAACATTTGCATGACAATATCATTTTCGACAGCATTTGACGGTATCGATTTAATGAATGCCAATATCAGCCAATTCTATTTTAAAGCGGTGGTTTTGTCTTTTAAAGAAAATAAATAGGCTACAAGGTTTACCAGCTCGGGCTGGGTAAGCGTTTGGTACAGGCTGGCCGGCATCATAGAATTATCCATCATTTTACGCGATTTGATCTGGGCTTTCTCCAGTTTCTTTTTGACACCCCCAGGTGTATTTATTTCAACCGCATCCGCCGTTTCGCTTATTATGATGCCTGCCACTATATTGCCATCTTTCATGGTAATAATATGTCCTTCATAACCAAAGCTTATGCCTGCATCGGGATGAATAATGGAAACATACAAAGCGTCTTTGGTAAGCTTGCTGCCAATCTTAGAGAGGGCAGGTCCAAATGAAACACCTTCGTTATTTACCTGGTGGCAACTGCTGCATACATTCATAAATACCTGCTTGCCTGCTGCACCGTCTCCCTCCAACTTAGCCAGCTCGTTAATGGAGGCCAATGGCTTACCCCCCGATGCACTTACCTGCACAAAGGCTAAGGCGCCCTGCCGCACATCTTTTCGGTACGAGCCGGTAAGTGCCATTGCTGCATCGGCCCTCAGCTGTGCAGGCACTTTATTTTCTTTTAGCATGGTGAGCAATTTTTCCGATTCATTCCAACCCCTCGCCATCATTTCAATTGCTTTTTTGCGAAGCGGTAAATTAATGCCTGCGTCTGCAATCACCAACTGCATAATTAGCAACGATTCTTTGGAGCCTCCCTTTGCCAATGTTTTCAGGGCGGCATTTGCATTTGCCGTATCCTTTCCCCTGATAACGTTGAGTAATAAATTGGAACCTCCTGAAGCCACCAGCAAACCTGCCGCTTCATTACCCAGGCTGCTGTCTGGCATATTAAGGGCTATTTGTAATAAGGCATCGTTTTGGTTGGTCAGCTTAAACCGCCGTACTAAATCTACAAATGACTGCGTACCCTTTTGTAATTCGAGGGTTGAGGTCAGGGCCGTTTTTGCAATTGCTGATTTGGCAAGGCTCAACGGGTCAATGGATTTTAAGGCAGTTAAAACGATCTGGTCTTTATTTGGACCCGTATTGTTTAACAGCGCAAGTAAAACGCCTTCTTTTTCGGGTGATTGAATAAAATCAAACGCCCTGAAGTATTTTAAGCGGTCTGTTTCGTTGGTAGCGTTATCCGTTATATAAGATGAAAGAAGGGGTAAAGCTGCTGCACTGCGCGACCGCCACACGATATCATGGGCGGCAGCATTATCCAATGTGCCCGTTTTGGCTTTGTATGCTTCAAGAAAAGAATCCCACTGTTCATCTGCCCCAATACCCAGGGCCTCGAGATACCAGCGGTCTTTACCGTCATATTGTGCAGCCAATGTTGCCCATAGTTCCGGGGCTCCTGTTGATTTGTTGTGATGTAAGGCAAGCGCCACTTCCCTGCGCACCTGCGGATCGGCGTCCTTAGCAACTATTTCTAAATAAGGTATCGCATCTGCGGCTATCTCTGTTGCGGCCCTTATACCGGTAATCCTTATGTCAGCATCCTTGTCGTTTAAAGCCTGCTTTAAGTAATCATCAGCCTTACCAGGTATTCTTGCCAATAACCACAATGCCCTTGCTCTATAGCGGTTGTTCTCAGATGTCCATAGTTTTTGTAAGGCAGGTTCAGATTTTGCCCCCCAGTTATGAAGCTGCTGCCATGCCATATACCGGGTGGCGCCATTGGGGCTTTCCAGCGCTTTTGCCGATGCTTCGGGTGTTGAAAGGTCGGGCGATTGCACATTGTATTTTTTTACTGCAGGTGTTGAAACGCGATAAATACGTCCCCGGTTCATATCGCCCATTTGATGACCACCCACACCCGGATCGTACCAGTCTGCCACAAAAAGGGAGCCGTCAGGTGCGGCACATACATCCACAGGCCTGAACCATTGATCTCTGGTACCTTCCAGCATAGGTAAAATTTCGGCTTTATATCCCGCCCCATCATTGCTTACAGGATATGCCCTCACTACATTGTTACCTGCCTCGCAATGTATCATTTGGTTTTGATAGGCGTCTGGCAACAGGCTTCCTTCATAAATACACATACCAGCCGGACTGCCTGCACCTGTTACCAATAAATTAGGAATAGAACCCGGATCGCTCTGGTGCCAGTGCCGCTGCGGAATATCCATTTCCATATTGGTACGTCTTGCCCTCCAGCCTGCCCCGGTCACTTCATCGGTATAGCCATAATTTCCATATTGCATTACATAGTTCACCCTGGTGCTTTGGTTACCATCATCATCGTTATCCGACTGCCAAATGGTACCAAACGCATCGGTCGCCGCTTCATAGTTATTTCGAAAGTTATGGGCCAGCACTTCCACATCGGTTCCATCGGTATTCATCCTAAACACCATCCCCTGCCTGAAAGGATTGCCCTTATTGTCAATCACCCTTCCTTCTTTGTCTTTTATGGGATTACCATCTTTATCCATTAATTGTTCGCC
The DNA here is from genome assembly GCA_038204535.1 of Chitinophagales bacterium. GTDB lineage: Bacteria > Bacteroidota > Bacteroidia > Chitinophagales > Chitinophagaceae > Segetibacter. The sequence goes on from JBBRCW010000056.1 coordinate 15,547, forward strand.
GGCATTTCCAAAATTAAAATACAGCTTGCCATCGGCGCCAAATGTAAAAGCATGAATAGCATGATCGTGCTGTACACCGCCCACATGGGTAAACAGCACTTCTTTTTTGTCGGGTATGTCATCTCCATTAGTATCGGTAAAAACAAAAACGTTCGGACTGCACGAAACAATTACCTTATTGCCCAGTACCGCGATACCTAATGCCGCGTTTACATCGACGCCCTGGTAAAAAACCTTTGCCGTATCGGCCTGGCCATCGCCGTCGGTATCTTCTAATATAAGAATACGATCACCCTCAGCATGGGTGGGATGTTCAGGATTCAACTCAGGACGGTAATTATACGCTTCGCACATCCAAACCCTGCCCTTGGCATCTATATCAATATTTGTTGGGTTGCCGATCATTGGTTCCGATGCAAATAGGGTGGCGGTCAATCCATCGGCCACTTCTATACCAGCCAATGCATTTTGTGGAAGCCTTTTCTCATCGTCGGATAACTTACTGTAGGCACTGTCGCGTTCGGCTTTTGAAGATGCGGAGGTGCCAGGTGAACAGTAGGTAAAAAGCATTACAACCATTATTCCGGTTACCGGTAAAAAGTATTTTTTCATATGCAAAAAGGAATTTTTTTGTGGGAGATGGAAAGATAATGAGTATTTGCATTTAAGCAGGCAAACAATTGCCGATTGTTACCCGATTGCCAAAAAATCTTTTATCCGGCTTCCACATATAACACGTTCAATTCCCCAACTCGCGGGTGTTAAGTATTAGCATGGTTTTATTATAAGGTCATTTCTTTCAACGTGTTCACCATCAAAAATTAAAGAGATAAATCATGCAGAATGGAACCATGATCCAGTATTTCCATTGGTATATGCCAAATGATGGAAAATTATGGAAACAAGTAAAAAACGAAGCCGCTAACCTGGCTAACCTGGGTATTAACGCCGTTTGGTTACCGCCCGCCTTTAAATGCAGCGAAGGCGAAAATTCGGTTGGCTACGATGTGTACGACCTGTACGACCTGGGCGAATTTGACCAAAAGGGGACGTTGCGCACACGTTATGGAACCAGGCAAGAATATATTGACGCCATTAAGGCGCTACATGATCAAAAAGTACAGGCATACGCCGATATAGTGTTAAACCATTTGGGCGGCGGCGATGAAACTGAGTTGATAAAAGTATTAAAAATGGACCCGGAGAATCGAAGCCAGGCCATCAGTGAGCCATACCAAATTGAGGCTTATACTAAATTTACGTTTCCCGGCAGAGGAGGAAAATATTCAAACTTTGTATGGGATTATACTTGCTTTACTGGTGTGGATTACGATAACAGGACTGGAGAAAGCGGCATTTTCAATATTTTAAACGATCATGGGGCCGACTGGGATGAAATGATTTCCGATGAAAAGGGAAATTATGATTACCTGATGTATTCGGATATTGAATTTAGAAACCCCGCCGTAAGAGAAGAATTAAAAAAATGGGGCCTGTGGCTTATTGAAACTACAGGCATAGATGGTTTCAGGCTGGATGCGGTAAAGCACATTTCGCCTGCTTTTTACAATGAATGGCTGGACTATATGCGCCAGGAAACCGGAAAAGAACTGTTTGCAGTGGGCGAATATTGGGCCCCTGGCGATCTGCCCCTTTTGGAAAAATACATAGATGCCACTAATGGCAAAGCATCAATTTTTGATGCGGCTCTTCACCATAACCTGCATCATGCCGCAAAGGCAGGCAGCCATTTTGATATGTCAACCATTTTTAATGAAAGCCTGGTTAGCAGTATACCACACCTGGCTGTTACCGTAATTGACAATCACGATACGCAACCTTTACAGTCACTTGAAGCGCCCGTAGACCCCTGGTTTAAACCCCTCGCCTATGCACTCATTTTATTGAGAGAAGGAGGCTATCCGTGCATATTTTATCCGGATCTGTATGGTGCAGAATATACTGATACCGGCAGGGATGGAAATAAGTACACTATTCATTTACCGGTAGTAGAATGTTTAAAAGAGTTGATGACACTGAGAAAGGAAGTTGCTTATGGCCAGCAACATAATTATTTTGACCACCCCAATTGCATTGGTTGGACCAGGGAAGGAGAAACAGATGTTGAGAAAAGCGGATGTGCCGTGGTAATGAGCAATGGAGACAATGGAAATAAAAAAATGTATGTGGGCAAACAACATACGGGAAAGATCTTTAAAGATGCACTGAACAAAAAAATGGAAGAGGTAAGGATAGATGATGCCGGCGAAGCAGAATTTTTATGTGAAGGTGAATCAGTGTCTGTTTGGGTTCAGGGGTAAACAAGCATATATAATTCCTGTTGGTTAAAATTTTTTAGGACTATGTATTTTGTGCGCATTTAGCTTTTAAATCTGCACAGGTCTTTGGTACAGCGTTCATAAATCTGAAAATTATCTAAGTGAATATTGAGGCCCTATTATCCTTCGTGTTAAACCTAAAGATATATTCGTCAAGATAAGTTTGGAGATACTGCTCGCTGCATCTATGATGAGTACCCCTTAACCAATTTCTATAACACATTGTTTGTTTATGGGCTGATGGAGAAACGAAACTTTATTTGACAAACCGGTTTCGATTCGAACTGGCGCAGGTGACCGGGGACTACAAGGCCTCCTACATTGAAAAACACAAGCCGCTTCAGCAGCACCTGCGTTTATTGCATGCCCTTGAGCAGTGCCGTACACCAGGGCCTGGCTGCCATGTAGATGAATGTGACAGCTGCGGTCATTTGCGCATCAGCCATAATAGCTGCCGTAACAGGCATGTAAAAAGTAATAATTTTTTTGGTGCACAAATAAAACCCCATAGGAAGGCTGCCGATACTTCAGTAAATCCCGATTGCCATGCTATCGGGACTTAAATCGAACCACCGCGAAAATAAACAGTCCGACTGATTGCCAAATTTCCGTTACGGGGCTTCGTTTAAGCTTTATGTGTTGGTGGCTGTGATATTCTGTCCACATAATTCTCTCCCAAATTAATTCAGTCGTCCAACCAACTTATAGTTTTATACTTCTCTTTCATTTTGTCCCAAAACCCACCGCTCCAATCCATAAAAATTCCTGCTTGCCAATCTTCGGGGAAATCTTCTAAAACACATTCAACCATTTTTTGTCCATTCCCCTTTGTCGGTGAATTTATTTCGTCGAAGTCAATAGTGTTATAGTCTAAATGATAAACGATGCAAATTCCTGTTGCGGTTAAATGTCCTGCTTCTGTTATCGGAATTTTTAATCGTTTTTCTTTTGTTTCATTAGAAGCTTTTATTTCGTTGTCTGAAACAAGGATATATTTTATGAAGTCCAAAGTTGAAAGTCTAAGAACAGTGTCAATAAGTAAAACTGGAAGTTTGTCTACACGTTTTAAAACTCTAATGTCTGTCTTTGTCTGTAAAGGCGTAAATAATTTTTCAAACTCTTTTTTCTTTAAATAATCTGTCACAAAATAATGTTTGGTGTCAAACGAGTTTAAAATATTTTCTAAAAGTTGTTTGTCTATCGGGGTCTGAGAGGCTTGCCGCCATCCCCCAAATATACAAACCTCTGTTGCTCAATCTTATGAAAATAAGAATAATGATTCGCAAATATTCCTGCATGGCTATATCTAGGAAATACTCGTTGGCATCGGTGTTGGGTAGATGATGGTAGTTGTACAGTTAGCAAATTATTAGCCTCAAAGTAAATGGAACTGGTGCTATTGTGCAACTTTTGATTATTGCCAAACTAAGGTCATTGACTTAGAGGGCATTCCGGGCTTGTTTCGAAATCCCCTGGATTTCACCATGTTTTATCAGGCGATGCTGGAATAAATAATAAATACGTTGAAAAAAACTGTCTAGTCATTCCTGGTGAAAAACCATCCACTAAACACCAGTCAGCCGGACATGCACAGACCCTATACCTGCAAAATTAAAACCCCGGTGGCAGTCTGCCGATATTTCATCCAATCCCCGACTTCTATGCTATCGGTATTTAATTCGAACCACCGCAAATAGGCATGTCGATTGGTTGGCAAATCTCCGTAGCGGGGGCAATGGTAGCTATAACCGAAAACCTAAGATTTGCTTACCTTTTTGATGTGGTTTGGAGATATGCTAAACATTATGCCGTGCGGCCGAATAGTTTTTGGCATTAAACCTTAGGCTGTTTATTTTCGTTTGTGTTATTTTCACATCCAGGCTCAGCAATAAGTTTATACTGTAATTACCCTCAACTAAATTGAAAAAGCATGTATATAAAACGCTATTACAGTCTTTGGATGACCATAAAATGGTCTAAAAAATCGCTGCTGTACGGAACACTTTATTCTGCAGCGGTAATTGTTGTGTATGAACTAACTCTTATTCCATTTGCGTTGCCCTGGCAACCCATTTCAGTTATTGGTATTGCAGTAGCGTTTTTCCTGAGTTTTAAAAACAATAGTTCGTACGACCGTACCTGGGAAGCAAGAAAAATATGGGGCAAGATTATTAATGAAAGCCGCACTTTTGCAACGGCCATCCTTTCTATGCCTGCAGAACCGGTGAGTTATGAGTGGAAGAAAATAGTTATCCACCGTCACCTTGCCTGGCTGCTTGCCTTAAAGCATACCATGCGCAAACCAAAAACATGGGAACACAACGGCCCAATTGAATCATTGGTTTTTACTCCTAAATTCAGAAAGGAATGCGAGGATGGGATGGAGCCGGAAGTATCGCAGTATTTATCGGTTAACGAATTTGCCCAGCTCAAAAAATATAATAATATACCCAGTCAGATTTTGAAAAACCAGGGCCTTGAAATTGCACGGCTCTTTAGAAGCGGGCAACTATCCGATTACAAACATGTGTGGCTTCACAAATTGATCGGCAGCTTCTACGACCTGCAGGGTATGACAGAGCGAATCAAAAATTTTCCTTTTCCACGACAGTATGCTTCTACCGGCCTATGGATTATGTACATTTTTTGCGCCCTTATTCCCTTTGGTCTGCTCGACATTTTTGAAAAATCGAGTTCTTTACATTACTGGCTTACCATTCCCTTTTCGGCGTTGATCATCTGGATGTATTTTTTAGTGGACAGGATAGGCGATTACTCTGAAAACCCTTTTGAAGCTAGTTATAATGACGTACCTATCTCGTCTATTGCCCGCGCTATAGAGATTGATTTGCGAGAAATGCTGAATGAAGAAAATATACCTGAACCTTATGCCGCAGAAAATGGTTTTCTGTTATAACGTTACGGCAACATCCCACACCGGAAAACTCTTTAACGAGCCGTAACGAAAAATTACCCAAGGCTAACCAATCTTGTCTTCTTTGTATATTTCTGAGTATTTCGCTTTTGTCGCAGCGGGGTATTCAAAGCAAAGCATTGGTGAGTTGGCATGAGACCCTGCTTTACTTGTCGGCGTCCGTTTGCTAACGTATATAGCCTATGATGGAGGGTGGATTAGGCAAGGACATTTAGGCTCAAGCCTCTCACAGAATGGCAGGGTCTTCCGATTTTCGGAACCGAAACAAATGCCGATTAAAAAAACTAATGTACAAAATATGTTGAACAGCCAAATAGAATAAAGTCCCGACGGGAACTGGCGAACAATAGCGAACCGCGGCCGACACTAATCAGTTCCCGCCCTGCTATTGTAAAGTCTCTTGTTGTGGGGCAGTGCTGGCATTACGGGTTTTAGTCGAATTTAGGAACACCGAATTTTTTCAATATAAAATTGGCTCTGTCCATCTTATTCTGAAACAAAGGTTGATCATCATATTTACCTTGCAATGAGGGCTTGATAGTATAGTCTTTTGGGACCTTCTTTTTAACCGCTGTCTTTGTTTTTTCAGTCTTCATAACTTTACAAATTTAATGAATTCGCTGTACTGAAAAAGCGTGATAGGATATGTTTTTGCGAAACGGTTCCCAATCTGTGTTTGTCAGCCCGAGTACAGAAAAGTCTTGCTCAATAGCAGTAAGATTATTGGTGATGCCCATGCGGTAAAGCCTTGTGCGTGCTGTTGTGCTTCCGGATGCAATAATAATTGCGTTAGGATAATGGTCAGTAAATAGATAAAGAGTACGTGCTACGGTAGCCAACACTTTTTGCCTATCACTATTGTTGGTAACACTTAGGTCGTTAATGTAGCCGGAAACAGGCTCTTTATCACCATAACCAAGATTGTAAATACCTTTAACGTTGATTTCACGATAACGGACAACTTTTTATGATAGTGCCTTTAGGTCCGACGCTGACAAACTCGAAATCTAAAAAGTCTGGTGAACTGTCAATGTGGTAGCGGTTGTCAAGCATAAGAGACAAAAATACATGGGATTAATCAACCTTATAAAGTTTGAGGCATTGCCCACATCCCTCCAAATATACAAATCTCCGTTGCTCAATCTTAAGATATTAAGAACAAAGATTCGCTAATACAGCCTGGTTGGCTGTATTAGCGAAATGTGAGAATGTATGGGAGCTAATGGGAAAAAGGTGCCATGAAATTATTGAGGTTCGTTTTCCAAACTTACATGTTACCTCCCCATTATTTAATTTAAAACTATTTTATCGACCTTTATTATATGGACATTGATAATTACAAGATGGACAGAAATGCATTCCAAGCCTTAACCCTCAATGAAGCTGATAAACAAATCAAGTACGGCAGCAATGCATCACTGCATGAGCGGTCTGTTCATTTTAATTATTTGATGAGCATCGCTTACCAATTTCCTTCAAACAACTGGCCCAGGATGGATAAAAGTCATTTTGAAATTATAAAAAGAAATTAATGGGCAATTTGTTCAATTCCGACTTTTTTGACTTCTTGCAAGCTCTTCATAAACACAATGTGGATTATATTCTGGTAGGAGGATACGCGGTTATTTTACATGGGTACGAACGCGTTACTGGTGACATGGATATATGGGTTAGGTGTGATGAAGATAATTATCAGAAACTATGTAACGCTTTTAAAACATTTAGGATGCCTGTATTTGACATGACCTTAGTGCACTTTTTAGATAGTGGAAAATTTGATGTTTTCAGGTTTGGCCGGAAACCTGTAGCCATTGATATTATGACGAAAGTAAAAGGATTGGATTTTTAAGAATCGTTTAAAATGAGCGAAAATAGAATGGTAGATAAAATACCCATCAGAATAAAACTACAAACATTTATTAGAAGCTAAAAAGCAGGCTGGCCGACACAAAGATAAAGATGACCTGGATAACCTTTGAATTACCGATTCTATTTCATGCAATGATTTAAAAAATTATTTTCCAGGGTTTTATTCTCCCTGGGAATTTTTTATTGATTTACCCAGGCTTTTTAGGTCAAAATTTAAAAACAATTCCCTTCCCCCAAAAGAATATTAACAGCGTTAAGTTGAAAAAAATGTAACTTAATACATCTGAAAATGTTGTTTAAGAAGGTTTCAGCAATGAACCGCCAGTATAATGAAGTTTTTATTTACCATATTACTTTTACAGTTGTTCCTGCTAAGCGGAATGGCCCAAAAAAACCAAAATTTTAACCAGTTTGCTGCAGGTGCTGAAGCGGATGCAGCGGAGCCTTTAGCCTATAAACTTACCGGCCAATTGACTGCCGACAAACAAAAAGTGATGGCAATTATCAACTGGATAACCGAAAATATTGCCTACCAGGTACACCCATGGACTAATCGCCCTTTAAAATATAAAACGTCAAAGTTCTCCGTAGAAGATCCGAGTGATACTGCATCTGTTTTAAAACCTTTAAACGAAAGAATTGCAGATTTGGTTATTAGAAGGGGCGAGGCTTATTGCGATGGATATGCCAGGCTGTTTACCACCTTATGCGATTTTAGCGGTATTCAATCTGTAGTCATTACAGGTTATAGCCGCACCGGCATGGATAAAGCCGGCAATAAATTCAGATCGAACCATACCTGGAATGCCGTAAGGATAGATAGCGTGTGGCATTTACTGGATGTAACCTGGGCAACCGGCTTTACAACTTATTCAGGAAACGAATTCGTCAGGCGTTATGATGATCAATATATTTTTACCCCTCCAGGCAGGTTTATTAACGATCATTATCCTGAAGACCTACAATGGACTTTATTGTCCCAGCCACCTGAATTAAAAGAGTTTAATATTTCGCCATTTAAACAGCAGGGTTTTGTTCGTACAAAAATTACTTCTTACAAACCCGAAAAAGGGCTTTTGAACGTAGCAAAAGGCGATACGGTTTATTTTGAAATGGAAACAAATTATCACCAGGGCGAAAAAGAAATATCTGACACATTTGTTGATGATAACCAGACTATTCAGCAGCTTAATATTCAGCAGCAAATAAACTGGGCAAACATTGCACCTTCCCTAACCGAACCCGGCAAAATATTCTTCAGGTATATCGTTCAATCGGAGAAAATAGAATATGTAAACCTGTTTTTAAATGATCATATTATTATGAGATACAGGCTTAAAATCAGCATTCCCTCTTCTGTATTAGCCAAAAATTAAACTTGCCCCGCTCTGCTCAGTTTTTGTATCCAACCTTTTTTGGATAAACCTAAATGCTGTAAAAAAAGCAATTCATGCTGATATTAATATTTTTGGCAACACAGACTTAACCTTCTCAATCATAATCTGATTTCCTTCATTCTTGTACTTATTCATCAAATATTTAGTTAAATGGTCGTATTTGTAGACATGCATTAACCATTCATCAAAATATTGTAGCTCTGACCCGTGGTAACATTTACACTCAACATTCCCCCGTTCATCATTGTATTCGTGCA
>JBBRCW010000057.1:0-24154 GCA_038204535.1 Chitinophagales bacterium
GTTAGGGAAATTAACCGGTGGTGGAGATGATAAAGGCGGCGGTTTAATGGATAAGGTGAAAGGCCTCTTCAATTAAATTGGGGTATTATAAATTTTATTCAAAAAAACGGGGAATTTTTTCTTCGCTTTTTTTATCCCTAAAAATAATTTCCCGAAAAAAGCCGACCATATTTTTTGCCTAAATAAAAATCTCAGGTTCTTTTTTACAAATTTCCGTTTTCCTGTGTTTTATCCGCTGGTATATGAGATCAATATTTAAGAGGATAATTAACCTTAACAAATATGAAGATTTACCAACATATATACATATTGGAAATTACCTGGTTAGTAATCATTATTTTTTAAAAAAATGCACTAAGCAGCATTTTTCCACTGTAAAGCATCTTACAAACATTCACGTGGTGTTTAAAACAGGCTTTCTATGAAAATAACTATGTTGCTGCTTTTGACAGGTTTCGTTTTTTCTACAGGTGCATATTGCCAGCGGGGATGGCAAACGGGTATTAAGGGAGGTATAAGCATACCCCAATTACGAGCTCCATCTGGTGATAACAGTTCCTATAGCAGTGGTTTTCAAACCGTTGTTGGCCCTCAAGCAGGTTTGGTGGGCGAATTTCGGTTTAATGCACTTTTTTCAATACAAGCAGAATTTAATTATTCTACACAAGGGGGCGATAAGAAAGGCGAACAACGTATTAGGACCAGCGATTTTGGAGCCTATATTCCCTCTGGAGTTAATCTTCCCGATTACCTTTATGCCGATTTTGCCAATAAAATATCGTTGGTTTATCTGGAATTACCGGTAATGGCAAAGTTTAGTCGTCAATTATCAAAGGCGTATCGTTTGTCATTATACGGCGGTCCCTATTTGGGCTACCTGATAAAAGCGACAGGCGAAGCCAGCGGAAAAGACAGGATTTATACCGACCCTGCGCGATCAAAAGAATTCACTTTTAATGGATTTGCCCTCGGCGTGGTAGATTTCAACCGCAAAGAAGATATCCAGGATCGACTGAACAAACTCAATTATGGGCTACAGGGAGCAACCTCAATTGAATACACTGCCGATAAATTTAATTACTTCCTGGCCCTTGGTGGCTCATATGGCTTTAATCGCCTGCAGAAAGATCCCAATTTCGGTGATAATAAAACCGGGGGATTGAATATAAGTATTGGAATTACCCATCCTTTGTAATATCTTACATACTCGTAATTTTTATTTAACTTTCTTAAAATATTTGGTTAACAAAATATTTTGAGCTTTGGGCGTAATTTTATGTTCAATTAAAGAACAAAAAAAAGCACTACACGGGTTAAAATAATCTGGTTTCTTTTTTCGTTTTTTTAGTTGGCATTAATTTTGAATAACAGTATTAGGATTATATATAGATAGTCAAATTTTCTCATAAGCAGTTAGTTTTGGTTGCGGCCCCGATTTCTATCGGGGCCTACTTTTTTTCGCTAATGTTTCACGAAAAAGCGAATGCTTATCACCATCCCGATTAATGCACCCAGCCCATCTACTATAATGTCTCCCAATTCGAACGATCGGAAAGCCACAAAATACTTTTGTACGAACTCCATTAATATACCATATACAAAAGCACCCAAAGCAATCTGAACAAAAATGATTTTTCTTTTTTCCTGCGTAAAGTGCGAGTTTCTAAACGAACGGCAAAATAAGAAGGTAAGCAGTAAAAACATGCAGGTATGAACGATCTTGTCCAGTCCCTTTATGTCGAAAATTTTGGCTTTGGGAAAGTCGTTACCCGGTAATATTAATAGAATAAAAGAGAGAGCAAAAAATAGGAGAGGTAGATAAAAAGCAGAACGCTTCATTTTTTTTGGCTGCAAAATAAACAAAAAAAGAAAGGGGCCACCCCTGGCCCCTTTTCCATCTGAAAAACCCCGCTAAAACTTAGCCTTTTGGTAGTACAACAGTATCAATTACATGTATGATGCCGTTGCTTTGATATACGTCCTTGATCGTTACTTTGCTCATGCCGCCTTTTTCGTCGTGTAAGATTATATTCTTGCCTTTTTGGGTAAAGGTGATTTCGCCGCCCTGTACCGTTTTAGCACTAAATTTTCCGCCATTCTTTTTAATCAGCTCAACCAGTGAGCTGCTGTTAATGGCACCTGTTATAACATTGTAAGTTAATATTGATGACAACATTGATTTGTTCTCTTTCCTCATTAATGTTTCAACTGTGCCGGCAGCAAGTTTTGCAAAAGCCTGGTTGGTAGGGGCGAATACTGTAAATGGGCCGGCACTTTGTAAAGTTTCTACCAGGCCGGCTGCCTTAACAGCAGCAACCAGGGTGGTGTGGTCTTTACTGTTCATTGCGTTTTCTACAATGTTTTGCGATGGATACATTGCTGCTCCGCCTACCATTACAATTTTTTGTTGCGCGTTCGATACTGATGCCATCATTAGCATTCCGGTGAATAGAATTCCTAAGGGTTTAAGAAATTTTCTCATGTTTTACTTTTATAAATTCTATAAATTCTAAATATTTTATTGCTTTCATTTACGATAGAACAGTTTGTGTGGTTTTGCAGGTTCCAATGAATTAAAGCCCATAAATAACCATGTAAGTTTATATTCGTTGATGGCTTTGGACCGACAGTTTGTAATTTGTAGGGGACGTAAGATTTCCGTGGATGGCCTGGAAAATAGCAACAGTATTTTGTGATCATTTTTGATCAGCCTAAAAGAAAATGTACTTAGGCGTTAAGGCTCAAAAAAATGACAACTTGTTGTCACTTTTTTTCTGGTTTAGAAATGCACATTTTCCATTTGGTTTAAGCCTTATCTTCAAACAACCAGCAATTTCCATACGATACCTTATTGCTTATTTTTCAATAGCGCTTACGTATTCTTAAATAAGGTATTTTAATAAGACAATGTGAAACCTATGTTTCTCTATTGTGTCTATGTGGTTGGATTTTTGCACCCCACGTCTTTCGGTGGGGCAGGCACATTAACACATGGTAATCATAGTAAGGCACATAAAAGAGAATGAGATTTAAAAAGTATTGCGCTTTACTTTCTATAAAGGCGGACACTTCTTTTATCCCTTGGTAGGCTTATTTTCGGAAACGGAAATTCGTAGTATTCTTTAAGCCAGATTTGTTTTAAAGAGAGCAGATTACCGATGATTTAGCGTAAGATTTAAGGTTTCAAGAAAGAACGGTTTCGTTAAAAAATCCTTCATGCCTGTTTTTTTACAATCATCTTCATCTTCTTTTTGCGCATTGGCTGTTATGGCAATGATGATTGTTTTTTTTCGGCTTGTCACTATAATGAATCAGGATATTTTCAGTTGTTTCAAGACCGTCCATTTCGGGCATTTGAATACCTATAAAAATCAGATCGTATCAGTTTTCTTTTGCCATCTCAAGTTCCATTTTTCCAATCTCGGCAACATCTGCTGCATATCCAAGGTTTTGCAGCAGGCGGACTACGATCAATTGTTCATTAAATTATCTTCCGCCACAAGTATTTTCAAATCTCGTTTATAGGTATCTTCTGTTGCGGTTTTTTTAACCTCAACTGTCTTATCCATTATAAAGGGAATGCAAACGATAAAGGCCGATCCAATGCCCTCCGTACTTTCTACGCTGAAATTACCGTTTAATAGCTCAGCCAATTTCTTACTGATCGAAATCCCCAGACCTGTGCCTCCATATTTTCTTGTGAGCGTATTGTCAATTTGCGAATAGGAAGTAAACAATCTGTTTAGCTGGTTCTTGATTATGCCAATTCCCGTGTCTGTAACCTTTATGCATATTACCTGCTGGTCGTGGGTACATCAACTGAGACAAACGATGATCGCCGATGGCGACACAACAATTAATATCTTATGTTCAATTTTAAAATTGACTTTCTTAGAGAATAAAAGGAAATTCACGCGCTTCATTATGAATATTACATTCAATATTAACGCAAGTTGAACAATCAAGTTGTAATTGTAATCGTCTTGGCCTGATACCAGACATTAGATACTGCCTAAAACATAAAGTTCAGCCATTGTCGGAACAGGACTGCCACCCTGTTTTTCGAGCGTAATTGCAAAAGCCTGGGCGCGGGGTATATTCTTCATTTTACAAAGACTGGTACAGGCCGGGTCTAACATTCCGGCGTCAACCGGTTTTCCATCAACCAAAGCCCATAACTGGTATTGCTTATCTTTTGCTGCCAGTGGTAATTTGTTGGCCATCAGGTAAACATCTTTGGTTTTATTATCCCAAAAAACAGTGGTCATATTATTCTGCTTATTTGCCGGGTCTTTCATTTGAACGATGGTAAACGTTGGGTCGGCCATCATTTGCGAGGCAGATTGGTAATCCTTTAATTGTGTTTGAAAAAACTGGTTGCTGGCCTGTAAGGTATTTCGTTCGCCCAAAATAGCCTGGTATCGGGCATTTGCCGACGAATACCTATTATACAGAATAAAATTTGCTGCGCAACTGGCTATAAATAATATGACTGATGCTGCCGCAATTAAACGCCAGCGGCCTAGTGACTGAACGTTGGCTTCAAGAGGTTTATTTTCAACGTTGCTATTGTAAGCAACAACCATCGGGCTTTCTGCAGTTATACTTGCTTTCTCAAAGCCCAGTTCTGTTATCAGCTTTTGTTTGACAAATGCAGGAGGTGGAACTGCATTATTAAATGCCTGCTCTTCAAGTTCGGTAGAAAATTGATCGATAGCTTCCTTAAGTTCAGGGTACTGTTCCATTAAAACCTCAAGTTCTTTTATTTCTTCAGGTTTGGCCAGCCCAAGTACGTAACTTTCAATAGCTCCGCTTTCTATGTAATCTCTAATTTTCACCTCTAATTTTCACCTCTTATTTAATAACTTGTTTTAACTGTATTAATGCACTTCTCATTCTTGTTTTAACGGTACCCAACGGTATTCCCAGCATTTTAGATATTTCGTCCTGGGTATAGCCTTCAAAATAAGACAGGTTAATAATAATCTTGTAATCGTCTTTTAAGTTGTTTACTATTTTCTTTAATCCAATTCTATCCGTATTAATTTCCGTGCTTCCACCGGCATCATAAATATTCTCCGTCAATTCCCTGTTTTGCTGGCTTTTTTGATAGCCTTTACTTCTAACCGCATCAATGCTGGCGTTTCTGGCCACATTCAGCATCCATGTAAATAATCTTCCTTTTATGGTATCGTAACTCTCAATTTGTTTCCAGATTTTTACAAAAACTTCCTGTAAAACATCGCTTGCCAGGTCTCTATCGGGTACAATATTTAAAATGATGCTATACAACGATCCGGAATAGCGATCGTACAGATAGGTGAAAGCACCCTGGTCTCGTTGTTTTAGCATCATGACCAACTCGCTTTCCGAATATGTGTTAACTGAGTTCAATTAGCGGGTGATGGGGATTTTAGCCTGCCGGCCGATGGATTAATATTATTTACGACAAACGAAATAAGATAGATTTACTTAGCCAACTAATTGTTGGTAAGCCTCCTGGGATAATAATTTTTCAATTTCACCTTTATCCTTAATAGTTACTTTAACCATCCATCCATCACCATAAGGATCGCTGTTAACCAGTTCGGGCTGATTAGCCAGCTTGGGGTTTACTTCAATAATTTTTCCAGAAACCGGTAAAAAAAGATCACTCACTGTTTTAACGGCTTCAACCGATCCAAATACAGCTTCGGCATCCATGTCCTTGCCTACCGAATCAATATCAACATAAACAATATCGCCTAACTCGCCCTGGGCAAAATCTGTAATTCCAATTGTGGCCTCGTCGCCGTCTATCTTAACCCACTCATGATCTTTGGTATAGTAAAGGTTTTCTGGAAAATTCATGTAGTTTAATTTTAGTTACAAATATTAAACAAAAAATCTGGAAACGGTTTAATTAAGCAATCTCATTTTCATGACCACATTTTCCTGGGGCCGGTTGTTTGCGCTAATGTTTACTTTAGTAATTCTATCAATCACCTCCAGGCCACTGATCACTTCGCCAAACACGGTATAGTTCTGATCTAAAAAAGGCGAACCACCTATTCGTTTATATATCTCCATTTGCGCGTCGTTGTAATTGACCAAAGTATTACTCTTTTTAATCTGGTCTAATTCGGCATCGGTCTGCGGCTTGCCCTGAACAATATAAAACTGGCAGTTACTACTGGCTTTTTCAGCATTATTGTCCCTGGCTGCGGCCAGCGCTCCCTTCTTATGAAAAAACATTGGCTTAAACTCAGCCGGTATTCTTTCGCCTGGTGCCGAACCATTGCCCAGCATAGCAGTTTCGGTTGCGCCTTTGCTATTTGGATCTCCTCCCTGTATCATAAACTGGTTAATAACCCGGTGAAACAAAAGACTGTCGTAAAATCCTTCTTTCACCAGCTTAATAAAATTATCTCTATGTAAAGGCGTGGAATTATACAGTTTTGCAACCATTGTACCATAGTTGGTAACAATTTCTACCAGTTTTTCAGGTCCGTTAACAGCAGTGATCTTCTTTAACGCTGTACCAGCAGTTTTTGCCGTGGCAGCCTTTACCGGAGCTGATTTATTCTTGTTTATTACCGGTTTTTTTGTTTGCGCATTCAGCGAAAACAACATTGTGCAAAAGGCCAATGAAACCCAAATTATTTTTTTATTCATAGGTATTTAAATATCATTTACATCAAAATACAGCAATATGTGGTCTTTTAAAATATTCTCCTGCTCCATAAGGTTCCAGCTTGGTATTTCTTTCAATTGCCTGAAATGCGGCCATCCGTCGTCATCCACCTTTTCAGTTTCGTAATACCCGCTTTGGCTCAAAAGCGTGCAAACAGCCACATGCATCAGGTCTTGCTTTTGTTCTTTGGTGATTTTTTCGTTCATAAAACCAGTTTCCTGAATTCCGATCAAAAAGAGCAGCGCCTCCATATCGGGCTTTTTACCAAACCGCTCTAATATCTGTGCCTCCAGCGCCCACCACCTGGTTTGCAGGTCATCTTTTATATTCATAGCCCAGCAAATTTAGGGTGTTTGCTACTTATTTAAGCAGGTGCTTCAACCCCTGCAATTGTTCTGCTTCATTAAACAATTGGCAGGGAGAGTGTTAACATTTAATTGAGTGTATTTGCAAACAAACAAATAAACCGGCGCGCTTTTACTTAGAAGGCAACATTATAAATGAGAGGGAAGTTTTTTGTTAGCCGGCATTTTATCGGTTGGGAATCGGTATTGGCGACGCTCCATTCAAATGAGGTTTTCCAAATCATCTTTTTACACAGCGTTCACGCAAATAAACCGGCGCGCTTTTACTTAGAAGGCAACATTATAATTGAGAGGGGAGTTTTTTGTTAGCCGACATTTTATCGGTTGGGAATCGGTATTGGCGACGCTCCATTCAAATGAGGTTTTTCAAATCATCTTTTTACACAGCGTTTTGATTAGTTGGTTTTGAATTTAAAAAAATCTATGTTATCTTTTTGCTTTTAACAAGGGATTGTTTGGTATAAGACTGATATTAATAATACATTCGCCAGAAATTTAAAATAAGTATTATGGCAACATTCGATAACCTGGAAATCGATCAATTCTACCTGGTAAAAGTTTTAGAAAGCGATAAGATTACCATGGTGCAGGCAGGTATGACTACCGAAAAGTGTGTATTTGTGTACGAATTTGCTGAAGAAGATACCAGCTATTGGAAGAAGAAGGACGACACCATTTTTGAAATTATTGAAGAGATGACCGACGAAATGGTAGAGAAATATGAGGAACTTCTATTAGAAGAATTTGATGATTATGATGATTTTGATGATGATGGATTTGAATATGAAGAAGATGAGGAGGAAGAATTATTTACTCCCGAAGAAAAAGGTTCGACCAAAAAGAAGCATAAAAAGAAAAAGTAATTGCTTTGGCTAAGGGAGTGTATTGCACACCTTGTGGTTTGGTAAAGTCAAGATAGTTTTCCTTTGTAAAAAGTTACCTCTCCAGGGGTAACTTTTTTTATTCATGGTAAAGAGTTCAAAATAATTTCCACAAAAAGGATTTTAAAAATAAGTTTAAAAAATTTGTAAAACGGAATAACGGTTTGCGGTACACGGGAGTGACGCCGCATTTGGCGCATTGGCGTCAATTTTAGGCTTCAACAATTTATCTAAAACCTTTACCAGACAGTTGTTTGAAACGACAAGATTGCATAGGAATTAATAGAAACCGATATACGACAAATTGTGCGGAAAAAGCCGCCATAAAAATATTCGGTACAAGTGAGTTCTGATAAACCGGAATTAAAATGACACCCGTCCGAACTGCGTCAGCCGGGCGGGTAACCGGAGCAGAATAGAAGTCTGCCGTTCGTTCAAAAAAAACAAATTAAGTTAACGCCAGTTCGATATTGATCGGGTAGAAATCCTTCAAATGAACAAATAATTGGACCTTCTTTTTCAGACACATGTAAAAGCGTCGTTGTAAATTATCGACCAAGGGAACTTTTGGAATTTGGTTTTCGCGGTTTATTTCCAGAGCCTCCAAAAATGTGCCGATGCTACGCATCTAGAAAATCGCGTTGTCACTTTCCCCAACGGATTGAAATCTCCCGCTATTCGGGACTACCAAATGAATCGATGCTACGCATCTGCAAATAGGCGGCAAAATAGAAACAGAAATAGAAGGACCATAGTGCGATCCATGTATATCCCCGTTGTAATTCGTGGAAAAATACAATGAGAGAAATGTTGGAGCTATCGGCTGGATTATCTTAATAATCCGGTTCCTGCCTGGGGAAAATATAGGTAGAAATATCGCCGAGCCATAGGCTCGATCAATATGGTAGCCCCGGGTTTTAACCCGGGGAAAAAGTGAAATAAAAAATTTGTGAGAGCCGTAGGTTCGATTCATATGTCCCAAAATATATAGAGGTAAATCATGTCTGAATTTTTGTGGTTAATTCAATCCCACAAATTCAGACCTCCTGATCCCATCCCACAAAATCAATGATTTAGGCTGAGTTGTTCGCAAAGCAAAACATTGCATTTAACGCATAGTTATGTAAAGCGGTGCTGGCGGTTAAACGAAAGCCAGGGAGAAGCAAGTTTCTGGGAGAGGGACAATCGTAAGAGATCAAAATTGATCATCATAAGTGAAAATAATGTTGTCATTCAGGTCCCGATATTGATCGTATTGGCGTCACCTTAATGCTTCGGCAATTTAGCTAAAACCTTTACCAGGCAATGGTTTGAAACAAAAAAGATTGCTTATGAATTAATAGATACTGTTTGTTCAAAAAAACAAATTAAGTTGACGCCTATGCGCATTTGGCGAGATAGGCACCCTCTGTCCCATTCGCGTGAACGATGTTTAATGCTTATTCTGCTGCCTATTCCAAAAAAATGTAAAAAAAAGCGGACAAAAAAATTGTGGAAGTTATTATTAAACGGTTACGTAGTCAGAAAGAATACCTATTTAATACTTTCTGTGAAAAACAATCCTCCCGGGCGCGGTATTTAATCTATCCCCAGTTATTTTATAAACCGCCCCACAACCGGTAGTTTTTGAAATTCCTTTTTTTCAACCAATAATATAAACCAGGAGTATGCGAATAATAATATGCTGGCGAGTATTAGGCTAAACACATTATTAGTGATTATAAAAGTGATGCCTTTGTACACAAAAAATATCAGCACGACTATCGCTATATAGGCTAGCAGTTTTTTCCACGCATAGGGTATCCGGTATTCTCTCTGCCCCCATAAAAAACTGATGACCATCATAGTACCGTAGCAAATTAGAGTAGCCCAGGCACAAGCCATAAAACCAAATCGTGGAATAAAAAGATAGTTGATCACTATTGTTATGCCGGCGCCAAAAATTGTTATGTAAGCCCCCGCCATGGTTTTTTTGCCCAGTTTATACCAAATACTCAGGTTGTAATAAATACCTAAGAAAATATTGGCGAGCAGCAAGATCGGCACTACTCCCAGCCCTTCCCAGTGTTTTGGCGCAATAAAATATCGCCAGACAGGTATAAATAAACTGACCACTAAAAACATAAAAGTGACCGTTATAACAAAAAACTTCATAACACGCGCATACGTTTTTTGTGGTTCTGCACTATCCATTTGTTTAAAGAAAAAAGGTTCGGCGGCCATTCTGAAAGCCTGGATAAACAGAGTAATAAGAATGGATAATTTGTAACAGGCATTGTAAACACCTACCTGTTCTTCTTTAAATGTAATGTCGCCCGGAACCCACCAGCGCAACATGATGCGGTCAAATGTTTCGTTGATCATACCGCCCATGCCAGCTACAACCAGCGGAAGCGAATAGATCATCATTTCTTTCCAGAGTTTTGTATTAAATTCCAGCTTAACGGCGCCTATTTCGCCCGATAATATCAACAGTGTAAAGCTGGATTGTATAACATTGGCAACTACAACATATACTACCGGATTAACATCGCTGTTGTAAAACAAGTTTACCCATGTATGATTGTTGTTTTTGATGGCGCCGGGGCAAAAAGAAAGAAAGAATACCGTTGCGGCAATATTTACCAGAATGCCAGCAATACGCACAAAGGCATACTTACGAGGCCTGCCTTGTTGCCTTAGCCGTGCATAAGGCATTGTGCTAAAGGTGTCGAGTATAATGATGATGATGCTTAACTGTATTAAAACCGGGTAGTCAGCCACACCTGAAAATTCTGCCAGCGCCCCCTGGAACATCCACAGTATTGAACCTAAAAATAGCGTTGAAGTTATGAGCGAAATACTGGCGGTATTGTAAATAGTCGTTTCATACTCCTGCCGGTTGGCAAACCTGAAATAGGCTGTCTCAAAGCCGTAAGTAAAAACTACGTTCAGCAAGGGGATGGCGGCATAAACCAAACCTAATTTACCATAGTCGGCTTTGGTTAAGACCATGGTTAAATAAGGTGTCAAAAGATAGTTGATAAAACGGGCCGCAATGGAACTAAAGCCATACCAAACTGTTTGCCCTGCCAATTTTTTTATGCCGCTCAATTATGTTGAATTGTTTGTGAAACAAAAATAACGGTAACGTGATAAAAGCAACAAACATTCACAAATTAAACGCTGGCTGCAGGTTAGCGGGGGGCAGAAAATTGTACGCCGTTCAGATAAGCGGTATCGGTAAGGGTATAGAGAAATGCTTTAATCTGGCCTATTTCGTAATTGCTGAGCGGGATTTTATTTTTAACCAATGGATCGGTGGTGGCGCCATTGACCACCTTACTCCTGTAATGCTCCATCACCAGGTCAAGATTATTAAAACGGCCATCGTGGCCATAAGGGGCCGTCCATTCTACATTGCGCAAACTGGGCACCCTGAATTTTAGCGAGTCGGCCGGGTTGCGGGTAATAAGCATTCTGCCATAATCTTTAAGATTATTATTTATTGGCATACCGTTATTTCTAAAGGTGTTGTCGGTAAACAAAGGCTCGGTATGGCAGCTAACGCATTTCGCTTTAAAAATATCATAGCCAAGGCCTTCTGCCAGGTTGAATGTAGCTTCGCCGCGTTTTACTTTGTCGTACTTGCTGTTGTTATTCACCATCATTAACACAAACTGGCTGAGCGCTTTGGTCATTCTTTGGGTGTTGATGGTTTCATCGCCAAAGGCTGCCTTGAACATTTGTCTGTAGGTGGCATCCGTATTTAACTTGGCCAATACGCCTGCAATGGTTTCGCCCATTTCGTTGGTTGCGGTTATGGGTGCCAATGGCTGCAGGTCAAGGTGGTTAATGCCTCCATCCCACATAAAATCTTTTACCCATGCCAGGTTACTTAACCCCGGCGTGTTTCGGGTTGTAAGCCTAAAATTTACACCATGGCTAAGATCGTGATCAAAGGTGGCAAAAGCTGCAAACTGTTGGTGGCAGCTGGCGCAGGGCACATTACCGTCTTTGCTTAGCCTTCCGTCGTAAAATAATTTTCTGCCTAATTCAAATCCTTCTTTTGTAAGGCGGTTGCTGTCAAAATTATATTGTGGGGCAGGCCATCCCGCAGGTACAACAAATTGTAAAGGTGTACCGGGCAAAGAACCATTGGGAGAGGATACATCGTTTTTTTTGCAGGCAATAAATATGATGACCGCAAAAATCAGCGTAGTGCATACCGATATGGTGAATACCTTTTTCATCAGTTGTTATTGACCCCCGCAATCGAAAACATTTTGCTGTAGTTGTCGGCAAATTTGGTGGCTAATAAACCCGGCATTGCACAAACAGGATTTTCTGCAATTTTTAGGTCGGTTACGCCATTAAACCATTTATTAGCTTCTGCATTAATCAGCAAATCGCTGGTTCCATTGTTTTTAATTTCTATAGGATTAACCGAAAGATCGAGGGAAATTTGTCTGATTGCGTTTTCGCCGGTCTTAAAACCACCAATATGCCATTCTATTTTATTGGCGGCAGCGGGAGAAACGGGAGAATTCGCTTCCAGCTTAGCCATAATGTAACCAGAGTTCCACGTCCAGAACATTCCTTTTGCGGGGTCCAGGTCGCCGGTTTGCGTGCCACTCACATTACGCACACTGTCTACACCCAATGTAAAAGTTATACGGGTAAATTTATTTTGCGTCAATGGCAATGTAAACGATTGGGTACCCGCATCAGCCTGGTCTACCAGGTGGTAGAAATCGGAAAGCGAAACATTGCTTCCATTACTTTGATGCAAAACTACATTACTTATATAGTACCTAAATGCGGTAAGCGTGTAAGTTTCAGCAAACGGGTTTGTGTAGGTGGCGCCTAATTGCATTGGCTGCCCCCCGACAGTATTATTAAATGTAACCTTTAGTTTATAAGAACCCGATACCGGAACGTCATTAGCAACTTCTTTTTGACAGCCCCAATAGACCAGGGTTAATAAAATAATTATTGAAAACGCCCACTTTTTCATTCGTTTATATTTATGCCGGGTTTTCGGCGGTTCTCTTTTTTATTTGAATGTAATTTCTTGCTTTCAACTCGTTTTATTTTTGAAGAAGTTGTTGGCCGCGTGGCAATTCTTGATTTCTTTTTCTCGAGTGCATGTTCAATTAATTGATGCATTTTCTTAACCACCCGCTGCTTATTGCCTAGTTGCGATCTTTCAACCTGCGATTTTATCAATAAATACCCCTCGTCGGTTATTTTGTTCGCAAGCTTTTCATGTATGGTTTGTTTTTGCTCCGTAGTTAAAAAGTTGGATTCATCTACCATCCACCGACCCTCCACCATTGTTTCCACTTTATTTACGTTCTGGCCACCCTTTCCACCGCTTCGGGCGGTTGCAAAAATAATTTCGGTGTAAACATTTATCTTCATCCGTATAAAGGTACAGGTAAAAATTAATCGGGATTATGAGAGTAGTTATTCAGCGTGTTAGCGAGGCTTCGGTAAAGGCAAATGGAATTTTAACAGGCGTAATCAATTCGGGCCTGCTGGTTTTTGCAGGCTTTGAAGATGCGGACACCTTTGCAGACATAGAATGGATGAGCGCTAAGATAGTCAACTGCAGAATTTTTAATGACAGCGAAAATGTTATGAACCTGAGCGTTAAAGAAACCGGCGGCGAAATTTTATTGATCAGCCAGTTTACACTGCAGGCAAGTACCAAAAAAGGTAACAGGCCTTCTTATATTAAGGCCTCGAAGCCGCCGGTGGCTATACCGCTATATGAACAATTGATAAAGCAGTTGCAGCACGACCTGGAGAAAAATATACAGAGAGGCGAATTTGGAGCGGACATGAAGGTGGCGCTGATTAACGATGGACCGGTAACTATTTTAATAGATTCTAAGCAAAAAGATTAAGATGCCCATCATTTTATTGAACTATAGCGCCATTCGTAAGTTTTTTTTTTGATTTTATGCAAATATTGCGGTGCGCTGCACCTCATGAGCCATGCGCTCATGATGTTCTACAAATATTGCGGTGCGCTGCACCGGGTTACAATAATTAAAAATGTAGAAACAGTTTAATTGCACTTGCCATCCGAATTCAAGGCTTACTTTACGTAAAGGGATATTTAGGCGCTAAGGCTCAAAAAACTGTCAACAAGTTGACACTTTTTTCGGGTTTAGAAAAGCATATTTCCCATTTGGTTTCAACCTTGACAGAAAACCACCTGCCAATATCCTCATATACCTTTTTAGCTTATTTTCAGTTGCGTCTTCTTCAACAAAGTATTCTAATAATGGCAGGTTAGGCCAAAATTGACAATCGAATTTACTTTTTGGTGCAGCGCACCCAAATATTTGTAGACTGTAAAATTGCGGTACAATCTAAGGTGCAGCGCACCGAAATATTGACTAACAATTTGCCTGGTGTAATTTTATGCAAATATTGCGGTGCGCTGCAGGCCCCTTACCACATAGGCACAATAGAAATCATAAGGTTTCACATAGGGTTAAATATTTTTTAGGCGCTAGGGCTCTAAAAACTGTCAACAAGTTGTCACTTCTTTTGCCCCTTGAAAGGCTTATTTTCGGAAGCGAAAATTCATAGGTTTCATTGTGTGAAATTTTCTACGGTTTATGAGATTGAGTGATTGACAGCGAAATTAACCATCCAAAAATTCAAAAAAATGACAATTGACGAAGCGCAGCTGCAGGTAGATGAATGGATAAAAACCGTTGGGGTAAGATACTTTAATGAGCTTACTAACCTGGGGATCTTAATGGAAGAGGTAGGTGAGCTAAGCCGCATAATGGTGCGCCAGTTTGGCGAGCAATCGTTTAAAGAAAGCGATCGGCATAAAGAATTGTCTGATGAAATGGCCGATGTTCTATGGGTGTTGATTTGCCTTGCCAACCAAACCGGCGTTAATCTTACAGATGCGCTGAAGAAGAACTTCGAAAAAAAGAATATCCGCGACAGCCAAAGGCATAAAAAAAACGACAAGTTGAAATAGAATGAATTTGGGATGATTATCTGATGCGTTTTTTTTTGTCGGACTGCCAGGTTTGGCTGCCTCAGGCAATTGCAGTTTTTAAATTTATTTTAAGAAAAATCAAATTTATTTTTATTTAATATCAGGTTTTCCCCTGCGAATTTTCCGGTGTCTGTTTACCGTGCCTGTCCCTTAACGGGAAGGGAAAAACAATACGCAATCGATGTGTTTTTACCTTTTTCCCATTTCTGTACACGTATTCTTTTTCTGAAAAATAAAACCCCTTTTTATCTTTTCCATTGTAAAAAATTAATATTCCATTTCCAGGGCAGAACCCGGGGGTTTTGCTCCGCCTGCTATGCAACTTTGGCATTTAAGTCAACATCTAATTAATAGCACCGATTTATAACATAAAATCACCCTTTATATGACATCTCCACTAATCAACATGATAATGCAATACTCGGCTCCGGCATTTGCAGGAATAATTATTGGATTACTCTTTAAAATGTATTTTGCTTCGCAGGCACAAAAAAAGATCAGAGGTTACCAGGGAGAGATTATTAAAAGTCATTCGCGTATTTTAAAGCTGGAGGAATTAAACGGAAGGCTTGAAAACCGCTTAAAGGAAGTGGAGCAAAGTTTCTGCAAAGACAGGCTTTATATGAACTGACTAAAGGTGGTTTAACCTGACAGCCTTTAACTTCTGATAGCCCGTTTCGGTATTTTATTATAATCTCTTTTTCTTGTAGGTTTGCCGTTATGACGACAAACGAGAACAATTTACAGGCAATTATATCCCACGCAAAAGAATATGGCTTTATATTTGGCAGCAGCGAAATTTACGACGGACTAAGCGCCGTGTACGATTATGGCCCTTACGGCAGCGAACTAAAAAAAAATATTAAGGATTATTGGTGGCGGTCAATGACTCAAATGCACGAAAACATTGTGGGTATTGATGCTGCCATTTTTATGCACCCCACTACATGGAAGGCCAGCGGCCACGTAGATAATTTTAGCGACCCAATGATTGATAACCGCGACAGCAATAAGCGGTACAGGGTCGACCATTTAATTGAAGCGAAAGCCGAAAGTTTAAAAAGCGAAGGAAAAACCAGGGAAGCTGAAGAGTTGCTGATTAATATGGACCGTTTGTTGGCTGCCGAAGATTTTGTGGCTTTAAAAAAATTACTGGAAGAACACAAAATAGCCTGCCAGGTTAGCGGCACCGTTAACTGGACCGACATACGACAATTTAACCTGATGTTTAGCACACAAGTGGGCAGTGTGGCCGAAGAAGCGGATACAATCTACCTGCGGCCCGAAACAGCCCAGGGCATTTTTGTGAATTTTTTGAATGTGCAAAAAACTGCCCGGATGAAAATTCCGTTTGGCATAGCCCAAATTGGTAAGGCTTTTAGAAACGAAATTGTAGCCCGCCAATTTATTTTTAGGATGCGGGAATTTGAACAGATGGAAATGCAGTTCTTTATTCGCCCGGGCACCCAGGCCCAATGGTACGAATACTGGAAAGAAGCAAGGCTGCAATGGCACCTGAGCCTGGGAATACCGGCAGCCAAATACCGCTTTCACGATCATGTAAAACTTGCCCATTATGCTGATGCTGCGCTTGACATTGAGTACGAATTTCCGTTCGGTTTTAAGGAAGTAGAAGGAATTCACAGCCGCACCGATTTCGATTTAAAAAACCACCAGGCTTACAGCGGCAAGAAAATGCAGTATTTCGACAATGAGATCAATCAGAATTACATTCCATATGTAATAGAAACCTCCATTGGGTTAGACAGGATGTTTTTGGTGATATTATCGAATGCTTACGAAGAAGAAGTACTTACCAAAGAAGATGGCAGTACGGATACCAGGAGCGTGCTGCATATTCCCGCAGTAATTGCTCCCGTTAAGCTGGCAGTTTTGCCACTAACCAAAAAAGATGGTTTACCTGAGATTGCGCGGCAATTAATGAATTCATGCAAATCATCTTTTCGCTGTTTTTACGAAGAAAAAGATGCGATAGGTAAAAGATACCGCCGTCAGGATGCTATTGGCACACCATTTTGCATAACGATCGATCATCAAACAAAAGACGATAATACCGTAACGATACGCTACAGGGATAGTATGAAACAGGAAAGAATTCCTATTGATAAAGTGAAAGAAATGGTATTGCAGGCAATTGGGTAACTAACAATTGTCATAAAAAAAAATCGCAGCTCCGTGGGGGCTGCGATTTTTTTTTATGAGATTTTAAAAGGCCAAAAAGAAATTGATCGATATGCTTCTATGGTGATGCCTGTGTTTTTTCCTTTTAAACAAATGGTAACTGGTCAATAAATAAGCAAGGGCCACAGCTAAGTTTATTATTGCAAATATTTTATTGTTTTCGGTAACATATTGCCATGCCGAAAATGCCAACGCCAAAGCCTGCACAAGAAAGACATAAGCATCGGCCTTTTTATAATTTCTCTTTAAAAACTTACGGCTTCCCGCTGCTAAAAAAAATAAAACAGCAATCACTATAAAAATTAAGGCAACGTTTTCATCGCGCTTTTCAAATGACTGGAAAGCATGAATCATTAGCAAGAATCCCGCTATTAAAGAAATAAATTGATGAATTAATTCTTTTTTCATGTATTGATCTACTATAACGCATTGTCTTAAGTTTTATTTCAGGTTGTACGTTTTGCCAGATACATATTTCACCTGGTAAGTAGATTATCGAAGATCGCGAAGTCAAATATGTGCAACAATTTTAGCCATACAATTCCAGGTGAATATCCTTTCTATCGTAGCCCATTGCTAAAATGCGCTGTTTTGCTTCATCAATCATATTCTTCCATCCGCATAAATAAAAATAGGCAGGCTTTTTTTCGCCCTGCAGTATTTCTTCATAAATATTATGAACATATCCTCTTTTAGCATCGGGCCCTACCTCATCTTCTCTGCTGAATGTGGGCAGGTAATGGAAATTTTCCAGGTCTTTTTCAAGCGCTTTCAATTCTCTCCCATAAAGGCAATCGACCATTTTTCGGCAGCCAAAAATCAGGTAGAGATTATTGTGCGGAATTTTAAACCGGTTTATGTGATGAACCATACTACGAAATGGGGCAATACCCGTGCCTGTGCAAACCAAAAATATATCCCTGTCTAATTGCGGAGGCAGCACAAATACCCCCTGGGGCCCGCGAAACAATAATTCCGATCCTTCCTTTATCTCATTAAACAAATAAGTAGTTCCGGCGCCCCCTTCAAGCAAAACGATCACCAGTTCAATAACATTGGTGCCATCTGGTTCTGAGGCTATGGAGTAACTTCTCCAGCGTTTATTTTTCTTTTCGTGAATAGGGAGATCAAGAGTCACGAATTGACCGGGTTTAAAATCAAAACTGGTTAACTCGGGAATTTCTATCCAAAAACGACGTGTTGCAGAGGTTTCATCTAAAATTTTTACAACCGTTCCGGTGCGCCAAGGCTCAAGCATGTAGTTAGTTTAAGTTTTTACAATCGATAAAAAGGGAAGTTAATAAAATTTCTATTGCAATACCATGCAAGTGACTGGTTCTTTTATCGTTAAAACAATTACCCTGCTCCAATGACCGATATTTATCTTTGCTGACCAGCCATTTAATATCCGGTTCATCCGCGAAGCCATTTATATTGAAGTTCAGGTGAAATAGAATACCAGGCGGCCACTAACTTTCAAAAGCCGGGCAATGCTGTAAAACTGATATTCCATCGGCCAAAAACCGAAGCTGCTAATTGCAATTTAGCTGATGTTTTATTACTATGTCAATTTTATATAGAATAGCTGGAACTACTGCACACCAGGTATCAAATGTTGGGGCTTTAAGTGATAGACCCCGCTTGTGCAACTCCTTTGTGTTTTACGACACCCTTTTGTAATTTAACGTTCTTAAAAATATAAAAAAATCTAAATATGAAAATTTTTGTCAGTTTAATTTTAATTGGGTTTTTATTTTGGTCTGGTTGCAAATCATCAAGCCAAAAAACAACCCAAGGTCTGCAAGGCAAAGTATTGAATGTCTCGGGTAATCAAATGCCATCGCCCGATAATCCCAAAAACCCGCCGCAGGGTTTACAGACAACCCTTTATATTTTTGAACTCACCAATTTAAACCAGGTGGTGCGGGTTGATCAATCTGCTTTCTATCGATCGGTAAAAAGCAAGCTGGTTAAAGAAGTAAAAACATCCGGTGATGGAACTTACAGCATTACATTACCTGTTGGCTGGTATTCTGTTTTTGTAAAGCGCAACGCTGAATATTATGCGAACAGCTTCGACGAAAAGAATAATATTGCACCTGTGCAGGTTGAAAAAGGTAAGATGACCTACCTGGATATAAAAGTTGATTACGATGCCGTTTATTAGTAGGTTTAGCCAGGAGTAGAATTAGCTACTGCAGGGTTCCCTCATTAAATGATGGTCTGGATAATCTATTCGGCACATAAAAAAAATACCCCTGTTATGCACAGGAGTACTTTCATAAAATAATAAAATTGCCTCCCGGAAACAGGCACCCGCTTGGCAAGCTAAACGACGTTTATTATAAACCCGTCGGTATGCTTAGTCGGGGTGGCAATGTTGGTTATGAACAACAAAATTACAACGCTATTTGTTTTTCTGTTAACAATTTACGCAAATTGATCAATCCGTAACGCATGCGGCCAAGTGCCGTGTTGATGCTGCAGCCTGTAATATCTGCAATTTCTTTAAAACTCATATCTGCATAATGGCGTAAAACAATCACCTCTCTTTGTTCGGCTGGAAGCATATCTAAAAGCTTACATACTTTTTTCTGGGTTTGATTTTGTATCATTACCGCATCTGCCCGTGTAGTTTCAGAATCAATCAGTTCAAAAATGTCTCTGTCATCGCTGGTTTTAATAGCAGGGCTGCGCTTTACTTTTCTAAAATAATCCACACAAAGATTATGTGCAATGCGCATGGACCACGATAAGAATTTACCTTCTTCAGTATAACGGTCGTTGCGAATGGTGTCGATGATCTTTATAAATACATCCTGAAAAAGGTCTTCAGCCACATATTTGTCTTTTACCAGGAAAAGAATGGAGGTGTAAATTTTGTCTTTATAACGGTTTACTAAAACTTCTAAAGCCTGTCCGTTTCCTTGTTGAAACGAGCGTACAAGTTGAATGTCGGTTGATTGGATAATGGTTTTCATGACGTTGGTTTTTGGATTAAAAAATGGTTTTTTAAAATTGGATATTTGGATAATTTGGTCTTAAAAAGTAAGCACATTCTCGTTTTGAGATGATTGTTACTAATTATTTGTGAAGTAAGAACTATTTAACAAGCCTAAATAATCAATACGGATTAAACTATAGCCCAATTGGTCAGCATTTTAACTTATTGTAAGAAATTGATCTTTTCTGCCTGCTCCCAGCACCGCCAGACGAATGTTTTTGGGAAATTCTTCCATAAATGATTAAACGTTATTGGTTCCCGGATTTCGATTTTAGAATGTGTAAACTCGCTCCTTGTCAATTAATAAAAAGCTGGCAGCGCCACTTGTTAATAAGTTGGTGCAACAACCGGCACACAAAATTATAAGAAGGTCATTTTGATTATTTTTGCACTCCCTATGGCAAAAAATATAGTTGCTCCTGTTGCAAAAAAAATAAAGACGGCACTAAAATCTTCCGATAACATATTTGTAAAAGGTGCCCGAACACATAATTTAAAGAATGTAAGTGTTGAATTTCCGCGCAATAAATTGATCGTGGTTACAGGTGTATCGGGTTCAGGTAAGTCGTCGCTCACCATTGATACACTTTTTGCTGAAGGCCAGCGGCGTTATGCGGAAAGTTTAAGCGCTTATGCACGCCAGTTTATGGCCCGAATGAACAAGCCCGATGTAGATTATATAAAAGGCCTTTGTCCCGCAATAGCCATTGAGCAAAAGGTAAGCACCCGCACACCACGCAGTACGGTAGGCAGTATGACGGAAATGTACGATTACCTGCGACTGCTTTTCGCAAGAGCGGGGCACACGATTTCGCCTGTTAGCGGAAGGGAAGTAAAAAAAGATGACGTCAAGGATGTTGTAGAGGCCATTGGCGGCCTGGCTGCCGGAAGCAAAATTCTTATGCTGGCTACCTTTAAACAACATGCCAACCGCCAGGTAATTGAAGAACTAAATATTTTGCTTCAAAAAGGATTCAGCCGTATGTACACGACTTCGGCACATATTATTCCTGCGGATCTTCAAAATGCCGAAGCCAAAGAATACGCGACACAGCCTGGCGAAACCATCCGGATTGAAGACCTGCTTGAGCTGGGTGAAGATGAATTAAACGAAAGGTTTGCGTCGGCGCCGGATGTTCAATCCACCAAAACTAAGAAAGCCAATAGTCCCGCCGCTAAAACAACTTACATTTTAGTGGATAGAATGGTGGCTAAAGATTTTGACGACGATGACATACACCGTTTGAGCGACAGTATAGGCACCGCTCTTTATGAGGGCGATGGCGAAATGTACCTGGAAGTGGACGGACACCGGTTGCTGCACTTCAGCAATAAGTTTGAACTGGATGGCATTCAGTTTGAGGAACCTGTGCCCAATTTGTTTTCGTTCAATAATCCTTTTGGCGCCTGCCCGGTTTGCGAAGGGTTTGGCCAGGTATTGGGTATCGATGCCGACCTGGTTATTCCCGATAAAAGATTAAGCGTGTACGAAGGCGCCGTTGCTCCCTGGAAAGGGGAGAAGATGGGACTGTGGAAGGAGGCATTTATCAGGGCTGCGAAGAAATTTGATTTTCCGGTGCATACGCCAATAGCCGATCTTACCCCTGAACAATATACAGCACTTTGGAAAGGCAATGCCCATGTTAATGGGATAGACGATTTTTTTAAAGAGGTAGAAGCGAATTTATATAAGGTGCAATACCGGGTGATGCTGAGCCGCTACCGGGGCCGAACCGTTTGCCCATCGTGTAATGGATACCGCCTGCGTAAAGAGGCATTGTATATAAAAGTGGATGGCAGGCATATTGGGGAGTTATGCGAAATGCCGGTAAAAGACCTGGCAGAATGGTTTGCCAATGTAGAATTGAGTGCGTACGACCAACAGGTTGCCAAACGTATTTTAATAGAGCTGAACCACCGTATGAAAACTTTGCTGGATGTAGGCCTTGGCTATTTAACCCTTAACCGGTTAGCCAATTCGTTGAGCGGCGGCGAGAGCCAGCGCATACAGCTTACCAGAAGTTTGGGAAGTAACCTTACCAACTCATTATATATATTGGATGAGCCATCCATTGGCCTGCACAGCCGCGATACCGAACGGTTAATAAGTGTTTTAAAAGAATTACGCGACCTGGGCAATACGGTTGTGGTGGTAGAACACGACGAATTAATGATGCGACAAGCAGACCATATTATTGATATGGGGCCGCTTGCCAGTCACCTGGGCGGCGAGGTAGTGGCTGCAGGTAATTACGATCAAATAATCAGTAATCCTGAAAGCCTTACGGGTAAATACCTGAGCGGAAAAATGAAGATAGAGCCACCAAAACAGCACCGTAAATGGATACGCAGTTTAACTGTTGAAGGCGCAAGGCAAAATAATCTTAAAAATGTAACTGTTCAGTTTCCGTTAAATGTGTTGTGTGTTGTAAGCGGCGTAAGCGGCAGTGGTAAAACCACCCTGGTAAAACAGGTACTACTGCCTGCCCTGCGAAAAATAAAAGGTGAGTTTGCCGATAAGGTAGGTTTTCATAAAGCCATCACGGGCGATGTGGAATACATAAATCAGGTGGAGATGATCGATCAAAACCCTATTGGTAAAAGCAGCCGCAGTAACCCCATCACTTATATAAAAGCCTACGACGAAATAAGGGATCTGTATGCCAGGCAACCCTTATCTAAAATGAGGGGTTTTATGCCCAAGCATTTTTCGTTTAACGTAGATGGCGGCCGGTGCGATGCCTGTAAGGGCGAGGGTGAACAGGTGGTTGAAATGCAGTTTTTAGCCGACGTTCATTTGTTGTGCGATGTGTGCAATGGCAAACGTTTTAAAGAGGAAGTGCTGGAGGTGAACTATAAGAACAAAGGCATTTATGATGTGTTGGAAATGAGTGTGGATGAAGCCATAGAATTTTTTAAAGATGAGAAAAATTTAGCCAAGGCCATACAGCCACTACAGGATGTTGGACTGGGTTATATAAAACTGGGACAAAGCAGCGATACCCTCAGCGGCGGAGAAGCGCAACGCGTAAAACTAGCCAGCTTTTTAGGTAAGGGTAAAGGCAGCGGCCACATACTGTTTATTTTTGATGAACCGACCACAGGCCTCCATTTTCACGACATAAAAAAACTATTGGCTTCTTTTAACGCCCTGATAGAACAGGGACATTCGATTGTAGTAATTGAACACAATACTGATGTAATTAAGAGTGCCGATTGGGTAATTGACCTTGGCCCCGAAGCAGGCGACGAAGGCGGTAACCTGGTGTACAGCGGCGTGCCGACAGGCCTGACCAAAATTAAAGAGAGTTACACGGGCAGGTTTTTGTAAGGGGGCAGGGTAAATGTTGATGTCCGATCAAAATTTTGATCGGGAGGGAATCTTAAAGACGAACATTTAATTGGACCATTATAATGAAATGCTGGTGTCCGGGTAATTAATTTTTGGGTTTCCAAAAAAATTCTTTGAAAATGACACAGCATTAAGCGTCAAATTTAAGAGTGCTCTTTTCCCAATAATCAAATTTTTACCAGCCTGTAAATCTGCCAGCAAAGGTTTCCCCGCCTTTTCAAGGAGGGGACAGAATGAATTTATAACTTGTTATAAATACATTCAGGGGTGGTTCTTGCCATGTAGGGGTCTCCTACTCCTGGCGCTGTGGGTGGCAGGGACCCCGGCATTTTGCAATTACAGTTGCTCAGCTCAATTTTTCATAAGGCACCGGAACAAACCGATCCATCTTGTTTTCTGTGCGGATTGACATGTGATAATAAACAAAATCTTCGGTCGGTCTGGAATTTACGTTTTCAATGCCGGGGTCCCTTGGCCTACGCACAGTGCCTATGAAGGAGACCCCAGCAGGACGAAAGGGAATCGTAAGACGACCATTTAATTGAACCTTTATAATGAAATGCTGGTGTCATTCCGACGAAGGAGGAATCCCAGGAAAGAACATCTATATATAGCTTGAATTTCAAATAATTAAAAAAGCGTCATTGTATATTGTTTTCAGCATC
>JBBRCW010000058.1:0-24139 GCA_038204535.1 Chitinophagales bacterium
TGGCGTTCCGAATAAATTGGTTTTAGCCGCCGGTTGCCATTATGCCAGTGGCAGCGTTATTTACCAATGGCAGACGGCTAATTCTGCCAATGGTCCGTGGACCGATATTGCCGGCGCTAAGGGGCCAGAATACCAGCCTGGCAAAGTGAGCCAAAATACATATTTCCGCCTCGAAGTGTTTAGCCGCACATGCAATACTGCGGTATATACCAATTCGGTTTCAGTGATGATTGAGATGTCCTGTATAGGAAGGATTATTCCGGCATCGGGCGGTTTTACTAATTGCTTCGATCCTAATCCACCGTTTTTTCTGCAATACAATAATGATGATTGCAAAGATAAGTTCCCATTCGAATGGCAATACCGGTTAATAGGCTCGCCTTTTTGGGAAAATACCGGCAAGCATAGTTTCTCAATATCCATCCCTCCCTTTTATTTACCCGACGACCCTTATATTGACTGGAGGGTAAAAATTAATAACACCAAATGCAAAACAGAGGCCTTTAGTAATAGTGTACGTATAAGCTATATTTACTGCGGCCCGCGGGAATCTGCAACCGTATATCCTAACCCGGCGGTAGCTGGCGGTATTGTGATGGTAAAAACAAGTGACAGTCCTCACGAATTTATGCTGACTTCCATCGACGGAAAGCGCCTTAATGCAAAAGTGGTATCATCAGGCCGGGGCGCTGCCAGAATTCAGCTTCCGGATATGATGGCGCAGGGTATCTACCTGCTACATATTAATAACGGGCAAACCAAGTGGGTAAAAAAGATTATGGTGACAAGTAAATGATAAAACAACAATTACAAAAATGCCGGAATAAATGCCCGGCATTTTTGATTAGAAGCCTTTTGCGGAATGACTTGAATACGGAAGTTCGGGTGCAAGACATACTGAATTTATTTCAGCATCTCCTGGAAAGTCAAACGCAAATGTCATTCCGACGAAGGAGGAATCCCAACGAAGATCATATAATCTGACTCCGAACTTCAAGCACGGGCAAGTATCGGTATTTTAAATTTATTTCATCATCTCTTGTATTTCGGCTGGCAATTATCCAGGGGATCCTGAGACAAGCTCAAGATGACGCACCTCAGTTCGGATGCCCGTCATGCTGAATTTATTTCAGCATCTCCTGGAAAGTCAAACGCAAATGTCATTCCGACGAAGGAGGAATCCCAACGAAGATCATATAATCTGACTCCGAACTTCAAGCACGGGCAAGTATCGGTATTTTAAATTTATTTAATCATCCCTTGTATTTCGGCTGGCAATTATCCAGGGGATCCTGAGACAAGCTCAAGATGACGGACCTCGGTTCGGATGCCCGACATACTGAATTTATTTCAGCATCTCCTGTATCTCGCATGATACTTTCCAGGAGCTCCTGAAACAAGTTCAGGATGACGAATTCCTTAAGTGAATGGCATTGGTTGAAAATTATAAAAAGTAGTTATCGCTATTATTTATGGCCTTAACTTCGCCATCCTGTTTTTTGGAGAGATGCCAGAGTGGTTGAATGGGTCAGTCTCGAAAACTGTTGTACGGGTAA
The DNA here is from genome assembly GCA_038204535.1 of Chitinophagales bacterium. Classification (GTDB taxonomy): domain Bacteria; phylum Bacteroidota; class Bacteroidia; order Chitinophagales; family Chitinophagaceae; genus Segetibacter. Next base: position 1,557 of record JBBRCW010000058.1, read on the forward strand.
CTGTACCGAGGGTTCGAATCCCTCTCTCTCCGCCGGTTACAAAATCAAATTCTGCTAAAAGCCCGCAAATAGATTGTTTGCGGGCTTTTAGCATTTTAGAAGGGTGCCAAAACTTAACTTCAACAAATTAAATCCACTCGAAAATGGTACGGCCCTTATCTACGATATACATGACATCTTCAGACATAATATCTGGTTTAAATTTCTCGTCTCAATTTTAAAGTTATTTTTTAGAACAATGTCCCATGCTGATTATGGCATTATAGGGAACAAAGGAGCTACTTTAAGCTACCAGGCTGGCCTAAGGGCCAAGTGGACCGATGTTAAAAAGAAGCTTGTAGAAACCAAACAGGTTGATCCCCGAACTTGCATAAACTTTTTTGCCAGTGCCCATTTTACGGTTGACCCTGGTAAGCAAAACGCCATGCAAATAAGTTATAGCCGGCGGGTAAGGCGCCCGGCATACATAGGCCTTAGCCCTTATCTGACTTTTTCGGACAGCCGTAATTTTTTCAGTGGTAATCCCGATCTTAATCCTGAATTTACCAATGCTTATGAAATAGGGCATCTTGTTTCGTACGACAAAAGATCCATATCATCTGCCCTGTATTACCGCGATACCAAAGGAAAAATTGAGCGCAACCGCAGCGTTGCTTTAAGAGGAAATCGGCAACCAGGCCTGACAATCTTATAAGCAAAAAGCTTTTGGAGCGGAGTTTACCAGTGGTTTCAATCCATACAAATGGTGGAAGCCCGGCGCAGTTAAACAGATAAATGAATCATGTATAAAAGGCCGCTATTTAAATATATATGTAGAAATTAATGCGTTTTTATTTTGTAGATCATGCAACTTTTTTATATTTATTCAAATCTTCTATTCTTATAATTAACAATAGTGCTTTCCGCATTATTTTCTGCTACCAGAAAAACATCAGTAATCCGTAATTCTCTGAATGCATCTTGCCATTTTAAGTGACTTAAGCTTAGAGCCAATGTTAATGTGTTATTGGAAAGTGCGTGGCAATACCAACATTATAGGCTTTTTAAATTGTAGTGTAAACACTATTTCAAAAACACTCGTTAAATGAGTGCACTTTTTGGAGTAGTATTTTTTTGTAATTAAACCAATACTAACTATTATGAATTTTTCTTCAACTCTAAGGCTGCAACATGCGCTAAACCCAGGATCATCAATGCTTTCGGCTATATCAAAATGCTTCAAAAATCTGATGATGATTTTGGCTATAATGGTAGCACCCATAATCGTTTCAGCCCAAAACGAAATCGTTACCGAAAACGCTAAACCGGGTAACCCGGCGAGTGAATGGGATATAGAGGGCAGAGGAGACATCACTATTCAGGGATTTTCAACCGATATTAGCGTAGATCTGGGCAAAACCATTTTTTTTAAAATAAAAACAAATGCTGCTGCGTACACAATTGATATTTTCCGTTTAGGATATTATAATGGATTAGGAGCACGTAAGTGGGGTAGTGGAAGCATTACCGCAAAACTTCCACAAATTCAACCTGCAGATCTTTTTGATCCGGTAACAGGTAAGACCGATTGCAACAATTGGGGAATATCAGCAAAATGGACAGTGCCATTAAACGCTGTTTCAGGGGTTTACGTGGCCAAGCTAACCCGGCCAGATACCAAAGGCTCAAGCCACATAACTTTTATTGTCAGAGATGATGATGGCAATTCTGATGTTTTATTTAAGACTTCTGATGCTACATGGCAAGCTTATAATAATTATGGTGGCACAAGTTTGTATGGCAATATTTTTTTGAACGATCCTCCATTTATCCCCGTACCAGGATATCAACATGCAACTAAAGTCAGTTATAACCGGCCGCTATATTCTGCTAAGTTTGGAAGAGACTGTTTTAAAAGTGCGGAATATCCAATGGTTCGTTGGTTAGAAAGAAATGGTTATGATGTAAGTTATGCAACAAGTGTGGATTTTGCCCGTGACTCAAAACAGATTACACCTAGAAGTCACAAAGCAATTTTTGCTGTTGGTCACGATGAATATTGGTCGGCAAGCGAGCGGAAAAAATTTGAGGATGCACGGAATGCCGGAGTTAATTTGGGTTTTTTTAGTGGAAACACCTGTTTTTGGAAAACACGCTGGGAAGATAATTACCGGACACTTGTTTGTTATAAGGAAGGTAATGAAACTCAAACTGATATACTGGTTTGCGGAGGAAAATGCGATATTTCGACAAATGAATGGACTGGTTTATGGCGTTCAGGATGCCAATACCCGTCGGGAGGCGCCTGTCTGCCCGAAAATGGATTAGTGGGACAAATCGGATCAATTGAAAGCAACGCCGCCATTCAGGTGCCAGATAATCTTAAGAATTTTCGATTTTGGCGAAACACATCTATAACAGGACTTGCAACTGGTCAAACAGCAACGCTGTCAAATAGTACTATTGGTTTTGAATGTGAAGTTGAAATGTATTCCAATGTACTTTACGGGGGTGATAATTTGAATTTTGCATCCTCCTATCCCTCCGGAAGAGTGATCTTGTCAAACACTAATGTTAGTGGTCTCACTCATAAGGTATCTCTATTTAAATTCAGCAGTGGCGCATTGGTATTTGGTGCCGGAACAATTCAATGGTCGTGGGGATTAGACGATACGCACGAACGAGGTACGTCGGTGCCAGATGTGCGTATGCAGCAAGCTACCATTAATCTTTTGGCCGATATGGGTTTTCAACCAGGCAGTATACAAAGTGGTTTGATTGCGGCAACCGCATCCACCGATAATATTGCTCCAAAGTCAATTATTAATGCCAACGTTGAGAGCGATGTTATTTCTGTAGATAAATTAGAAACAATATATGGAACAGCTTCCGATGTGGGAGGAGTAGTTGCCGGTGTAGAGGTGTCGCTTGACGGAGGATCGACATGGAAAATTGCTAATGGAACGACAAATTGGAGCTACAATTGGATTCCGACATCAGAGGGTACGTTTAATATTAAAACAAGGAGTTTTGATGATATAGGAAATGTTGAAATAAATAATAACACAGCTGCAAATTCAAAAACAGTTACTGTGTTACCTAAAGATTGCCCCTGTATGGTATTTCAGCCAACAGATGAGCCAACAGGAAGTCAAAATGATGGTAGGGCAGCTGAAGTCGGGTTTAAATTCAAAACAAGGCAAGACGGCGTAATTACCAAAATCAGGTTTTATAAGAAAGCAGGTACCGGAGGAATTCATATAGGTAATTTGTGGACGAGGGAGGGCGTTAAACTTGGGTCGGTAACTTTTACCAATGAAACCGACGGCGGATGGCAGGAAGCGACGTTTTCATCGCCCATAGCAATAACAAGAGCTACAACCTACGTAGCCTCTACCTATATTGAGTCAGGCGATTATGTATTCACTCGTCCATTTTTTGATAGTTACACCCCAAGGGCAAATCATCCTGTAATAGCATTAAAAGATGGCGAAGATGGAAGTAATGGCGTGGGGGAATATGCAGATAATGGATCTGTTTTTCCAACCAGCACCTATTTAACTTCAAATTATTTTATAGATGTAGTTTTTGATACAAAAGGTCCTTTAGTTAATCAGGATCCTGAATCTGCAAAAGTGTGTGTAGGATCCCTGGTCAGTTTTAGTTCAAAGGCGGGAGGCAAAAAACCCATAACAGTTAAATGGCAAAAAAGTGTAGATGGTATAATTTGGACCGATATTCAGGGAGCAATTTTACCCGACGTTTCATTTACAGTAGCTCAAGGTGATATAGGATCGCAGGTTCGTGCCGTTTGGACTAACAGCAAGGGTACTTCGTATTCGGCATCGGCATCTATCACGTTAGGCGATCCGATAAATGTATCAATTGCTACAGTTATTAATGAAAGTTGCGCAAAAAATGATGGTTCGATAGCCATTAATGCCTCGGGTGGTGTTGCTCCTTACAGCTATAGTTTGAACGGTGGAAATTACCAATCATCTAACACATTCAATAATCTTACGGCAGGCACTTATATCGTAAATGTCAAAGATTTAAAGTCCTGTTCCGGAATAATCACTGGCATCATAATAGTACAGGCAAATACCCTTACTTCCCAACTAACCCAGGTAAATGATGCGGTATGCGGACAAAGCAATGGATCGCTTACTGTTACTGCCAGCGGCGGAACTCCCCCTTACCTCTATGTTGTAAGCAATGGTAAATACCAAAGTACCGGCTACTTTACCAACTTGAGCAGTGGAACATATAACGTTTGGGTTATAGATTCCAAGAATTGTATTTCGTACTTGCCAGGTATTCCTATAAATGAAATTTCAAATATGGTTGTATCGGCAGATATCATAAGTGAAAGCTGCCAGGGAAATGATGGTAAAATAAACATTAATGTAGTTGGAGGAAACGGAGGGTATAAATACAGCTTAAATGGTGGAAAAACTCAAAGCGGCAATTCGTTTAAAAATTTGCCAGCGGGATCATATTCTATATTGGTAACTGATTCAAAAGGGTGCCCGGGTACTTTAACGGTTGAATTAACCCAAATTCCTTTTGTTGCTTTTGCAAGTAATGTAACTGGTGAAAGTTGTCTGAGAAATGATGGTTCAATCACTGTTTCATCTACCGGGGGCTCTCCAAATTATCAATACAGTATAAACGGTGGAAAATTTGAAAAGTATAAAAATGAAGTCATTAAAGGCCTTTCTGCCGGAGATTATAACATAACGGTAAAAGACGAAAATAAGTGTTACGTATCATTGCCCCTCATTAAAATTGGATACGATTGTAACTCCAGGAGTTCCGGAAGCAATTATGTAGTAGAATACAGTAGCAAAAACCAACCGGTTGAACAAAAGAATATTGATTTGGAGAAATCGGTTTTGGTCCAAAAAGTAGCTATATCACCTAATCCAAGTAACGGTGCTTTTAAAGTAATGCTAACCGGTTATAACGGTCTAAAAGTAAACATCAGAATTTTGGATGCTGTTGGCAGGGAGGTAAATAGTCAGCAGGTAAAGGTTACTTCTAATTATATGACCGTACCGATAAACATGTCGACCCACTCAAAGGGATTACATTTTGTTAATATAGTATCAGATGTAAAAAGTACTTTAGAAAAGGTCCTGATAAATTAACTCCTGTAAATATTAATAGAAGAGGCTACGCTCATTTTGAGGTAGCCTCTTTTTTTATGAACAAGGGATTTATATGCCAAAAAAATCCGCAAAAATAACTAATATCGATTTTAATGATAATCAATTAAGAACGCCCTTAGACTTTGGTGATCTACAATATAAAAATGTTGCCAGCGTAATTTTTTTTTGTTTTCCGGTCGTTTTAGCGATTGTGTCTGTACCAAACTAACTTTCACTAATAAAAGTGAATTAGAACACTAAATTGAGTTATAGACAGGAAACGTATAACCAATGCAGTTGAATGGACATTGTGTTATCAAATAACTAAAAATCAAAAGAAGGAATCTGTAAGAAAGGGGGAGGCTGCCTTACCGCTCATGTGGCAATGGAATCATAACCCCGAAAATAGTTTGTGGTCTGTTAAGGCAAGAAAGGGTTTTCTGCGCCTTACTACCGGCCATATAGATACTTCTTTTTTGCTGGCGCGAAATACACTCACCCAACGCACTATCGGCCCCGTATCATCCGGCATTACTGCCCTCGATGTATCTAAAATGAAAGACGGCGATTTTGCGGGGCTATGTCTTCTGCAAAAAAATTATGGGCTGATGGGCGTAAGGGTAGATGGAACTAACAAGTCAATCGTAATGATCAATGCTTCCACCGGTAAACCCGAAGAAGTGCAAACCATTCCACTTACACAAAAGACCGTGTACTTTAAAGCCGAATGCAATTTTACTGATAAGAAAGATATCGCCAACTTTTTCTACAGCCTTGATGGAAACACCTGGATGCCCGTTGGCACACAATAAAAATGGCTTATACGCTTCCCCATTTTATGGGTTACAGATTTGGTTTATTCAACTATGCTACAAAGGCGGCAGGTGGTTGCGCTGATTTTGATTATTTCCATATAAATGATTTCATCTCTAAATAAATAAACAGATTATATAAATATGAAAAGTTTTAAAAACACAATGGTGAGGGCGGGTTTCTGTACTGCAATCCTTGCAGCAGGTATCGTAACTACAAACGCCCAAACACCTAAATTGACTTTGGATTTAACCAAGTCCGGAACCTCAGTTACCAATGCTGTACGGATTAATGACCGAGGAGATCAATCACTCGTACGACGGAGGTTTGTATGCAGAATTGATTCGAAACCGCATTTTTAAAGATAACCCCAACAATTCTGAGGGGTGGAGTTTAGTGCAGGATGATTCAGCCACATCAAAAGCAGCCATTAAGTTAATGGCTGCCACCGAACGTAATGTGCCAAACGATGAACGACGCCATGCTATAACAGGTGCGCTTCAAACCTGCCTAAGGTTAACGGTGCCAAATGGTGGTAGCAAAGTGGGCCTGGCCAACGAAGGCTATTGGGGTATTCCGGTAAAGCCAAACACCACTTACCAGGCTTCGTTTTACATGAAGGGTTCGGGCAGTATTCAGCCCCAACGACGGCCCGGTTCTCAGCCTACACAACCTGCTGCGCCTGTTATTGACGACAATACAGCAGGCCCAATAACGGTGACCATAGAAATCAATGATGGCAAAACAATTTATGCTTCGGGCACCATCGATTTGGTGAAAAGCATTTATTGGAAAAAATATGATCTTAAGCTTACCACCGCTGCCAATGTAAAACCTACAGCCGATGCACGGTTTGTAATTTCAACCAACCGCACAGGGTTATATTATTTTAACCTCGTGTCGTTGTTTCCGCCCACCTTTAAAGACCGCCCCAATGGCAACAGGCCCGACCTCATGAATATGATGGTTGACATGAAGCCAACGTTTTTACGTTTTCCCGGTGGCAACTTTTTAGAGGGGCCATTAATCACCGATGTCTATCCATGGAAGGAAACCCTTGGAAGGCTGGAACACCGCCCTGGTCATAAAGGCTCGTGGGGTTACAGGCCAACCGATGGCATGGGTCTGCTGGAGTTTTTACTTTGGAGTGAAGATGTAGGAGCAGAGCCGTTGTTGGGCGTTTATGCTGGTTATTCTTTAGATGGCGATCACATTGATGCAGGCCCGCTATTACAGCCTTATGTAGATGACGCGCTGGACGAAATAGAATACGTTATAGGAGATGTGAACACCTATTGGGGTGCCAAACGTGCAGCAAACGGACATCCTGCGCCGTTTAAATTAAAGTATGTTGAAATTGGAAACGAAGATTGGTTTGACCGCTCCAATAGTTATGACGGCAGGTTCAATCAATTTAGGGATGCAATTGAAAAGAAATATCCCCAACTGATATGCATATCAACCATAGCCGATGCACAATATCCCAACCTGAAAGTTACCAGTGGTAAAAAGCCGGCTGTGCTTGATGAACATTATTACCGCAGCTCGTGGGATATGTGGGCAAATGCTGCTCAATACGATAAGTACGACCGCAACGGGCCAAAGATTTTTGTGGGAGAATGGGCTACCCGCGAAGGCGCACCCACCACCAACCTGAATGCCGCTTTAGGCGACGCTGCCTGGATGACCGGCATGGAACGCAACTCGGATCTGATCATCATGTCGTGCTACGCCCCGTTATTTGTAAACGTCAACACGGCTACTGCTACAGCGCCAAAAGCCTGGCAGTGGGATTCTGATTTGATTGGTTACAATGCAATGTCTGCTTACGGTTCGCCGGCCTATTATATACAAACGCTGTTCAGTAAATATTTGGGTGATAAAATTGTACCGGTAGCGGCAGAAAATATACCTACGCAACCCAGGCCAATGTCTCGCAGAGATAGCGCGGATAACAATACGCCAAAGCCCGTTCCAACGGTATTTTATTCTGCTACCAAAGATCAAAAAACAGGAACTGTTTACCTTAAAATTGTAAACACACTCGGCAAAACACAGCCTGTTGAAATTAACCTGAAAGGCGTTACCAAAGTATCGCCGGAGGCAGAAATGGCTGTACTCAAAGGCAATAAACCAGAAGACACCAACAGTATCACCGATCCTGAAAACATCATTCCTGTAACCACAAAAACGAAGGGAATTGCGCCGGTGTTTACCAAAACGCTCGACCCTTATACCGTTACCATCTTACAGATTCAAACCGGAAAATAGTCTTTAAACAATCAGCTAAAAATCTAAATGTATAAATATGCTTTTTTCAAACCTGGTAAAATCGAAGCTTAAAATACTTCTGATTGCGGCATCATTGCTGCTTAATGCAAATGCCTTTTCGCAAGACCCAAATTTTTATATTTTCCTCAATTTCGGCCAGTCTAACATGGAGGGCAACGCGAAAATTGAGGCGGAGGATACAGTAAACGTCAGCACCCGTTTTAAAGTACTGGAAGCCGTGAACTGCCCTGACCTGGGAAGGGAAATGGGTCAATGGTACACTGCGGTGCCACCTTTGTGTCGCTGCCGTACAGGCCTTACCCCAACTGATTATTTTGGCAGAACGCTGGTGGAAAATCTTCCGGCGAATGTGCGGATAGGGGTCATTAACGTTGCGGTAGGTGGTTGTAAAATTGAGTTGTTTGATAAAGACAATTACCAGTCGTATGTTTCTACTGCGCCGGGGTGGTTAAAGAATATGGTGAAAGAATATGATGGCAACCCTTACGCACGGCTGGTGGCCATGGCAAAACTGGCGCAAATAGATGGTATAATAAAAGGAGTGTTGCTGCACCAGGGCGAATCAAATACAGGCGACACTACCTGGCCGCAGAAGGTAAAAGGTGTGTACGATAATTTGCTAAGCGATCTTAACCTGAAACCAAATTCGGTACCATTGCTGGCTGGCGAAATGGTTAATGCCGACCAGGGTGGCGCCTGTGCAAGCATGAATAAAATAATCGCCACGCTGCCGCAAACCATACCTAATTCATACATTATTTCATCTGCAGGCTGCACGCAGCGGGGAGACAATCTGCACTTTACTGCTGCAGGCTACCGCGAGTTAGGCAAGCGATATGGTACAAAGATGCTTTCGCTTTTAGGTTACGATGTAAAAGGTGCCGAGTAAATTTTTTTTTTGATAAAATGGTAAGCACCCGATTAATATCCCGACCTTGTTTTTTCAAAAAAGCACCATATGATTATTCGAGTGAAATTAAGTTTTAAGCATTTACTGGTACTGGTAAATACCCTCTTTTTATTTCAAACTGTAAATGCAGCAGCAGTTGATACTGTAGAAACCTACAGTACCTCTATGAAAAAAAATATTAAGGCGGTTGTTATTACCCCCGACAATTATGCCGGCGCAAAAGCATTACCTGTTGTTTACCTGCTGCACGGTTTTAGCGGTAATTATGCCGACTGGATCACCAAAGCCAAAGGATTTGAGAAAGCGGCGGACTTGTACCAATTGATTATTGTTTGCCCCGATGGAAATAATAGTTGGTACTGGGATAGTCCGGTAGATGCCGGTTACAGGTATGAGACTTATGTAGCTAAAGAGTTGATAGATTGGGTGGATAGTAAGTATAAAACGATCAAAAGTGCAAACGGCAGGGCAATTACTGGTTTAAGTATGGGCGGCCATGGGGCTATGTACCTTGCCTTTAAACACCAGGATGTTTTTGGAGCAGCGGGCACCATGAGCGGCGGCGTTGACATCCGTCCTTTTCCAAATAATTGGGAAATGGCGTTAAGGCTGGGAAAATATGCAGAACATCCCAACCGCTGGGAGGAGAACACAGTCGTTAATATGTTGCATCTACTCAGGCCTAGCGCTCTTGCCATATTGATTGATTGCGGCACTGAAGATTTTTTTTACCGGGTTAACGTCAATCTGCACGAACAGTTAATGTATCGGAATATTTCTCACGATTTTATTAGTCGTCCTGGTGCACACAACTGGAACTACTGGAGCAATGCCATTCAATATCAATTGTTGTTTATGAATAACTTTTTTAAAAGTAAAGTAAAGTAGGAGGGAATAGGGGAGCTGTTTTTACAAACGTAGCAATGCAAAATTGTTTAAGATAAAGTGGGTGAGACTACCCTACGGACAGTTACTTTAACGGCTCAATCTTTTTAAAGGGAAGCGTTTGTTCCAATAGCTTCCAGTTTTCCATTAATTCAGTTTGATGAAGAAAAGCCCCCTCCATAACTAAACCAATAGCAGGGGATGGAAGTGATCCGGAGTAGACCGAGAGGTCGAAAATTCGAATTAAAATTTCATGTTCACCATAGGCAGCGTGAAAATGAGGAGGATTGTGATCGTTGAAATACATCCAAATCATAATGCCATAGAAACTGCTAATACGCGGCATAATCGGTTTTTGTTTTTAAATATTCATCAACGGCAATATTTTTTATAGCGCAATAAACGGTAATAATATCAATATCTAATTCACCTGGCCAGGTTATCGCTCCTGACTCTGGATTGATGTAAACCTGAAAAAAAATTTCATCTTCATCCCATACTTTAAAAACCCCCTTACCGGCTAACTGACTTAGGTCATAAGTACCTTCAGTTCTATCATTGAACTTTACAAATATTTTGTATTTCACTTTCGCTATAACCGATAAAATTGTTGGCACTTTCATATTCTTTTGCTATTAAAAAGTAGTAGTTAAAGGTAAGTAATTATTGGTTGGCGGGTGATCATGGGTGTTCAACTGGTCATCTTAGGCTTGTTTGGATATGCCGGATATTCAAACTAAAATTTCATGTTCACCATAGGCAGTGTGAAAATGAAGAGACTTATGATTTTTGTTTTAAAATAGCGGTTATTTTTATTGCCTGTATGAAACACCTGGAATTTATTGATGGAGGTCATTTTGAGCAAAACTACCATCGCAGGTGGGCAAAAGGCAGCTTGTCTAAATACATCGATTTTTGTTGGGAGACCGATTTTGGACAGTTGCTAAGCAAATATCCCGAAGGCTTTTCAGATGTGCTGTTTCCCAATATCGGTTACACTTATCTTGTCAACCTGAGTACACCATTTGTTATGCAACTGGCCGATAACCATTACGAAGTAAAGAGTGGTGGATTTTTGCCGAGGCACCGTTTTATTACTTGTCACCATTCGGTTGGCAACCACTTTTTTGGAATTAAGTTTAGGGTGTGCCCGGTATTGTTTCAAAAAGAAGTTGATTTCTCAGAATATAAAGCAAGCATATTTCCATTGGCTTACCTGGTAGAAAAACAGTTGGTTGACAGGTTAAAAAACGCTGCCTCATTTAGCAGCAGGGTTTCCCTGGTGTTTAATCACTATGCCAACCTGGTTGAAAAACATGAAGCTTCGTTGAGATATGTTGAAATCGTAACATCAATCCTAAACCATTTTGATGCTGCCAGTACAAACGATATTACAGTTGAACAACTGGCTACGGAAAACGGTATTAGCAAGAGGACCTTGCAACGCTATTTTCAAATGACCACCGGTTTTAGTACCAAACCCGCCTTGCAAACCATCAGAATGCGACGGCGTTGCAATGTTTAGCAGAAAATTCTGCCGGGTTTAATTTTCAACAGTACGGCTATTTCGACTATAGTCATTTTGTAAAACACCTTAACTTTTTTACAGGTGCCGAAAATTTTAAAGCGTTTCAACAATTGTACAGCAAGCGCCGGTTTGCGGGTTAATAGTAACATTGATAATTAAAACGTTGGCGTAAAAATGGTATGGCCCACCGCCGGCTTTGCCAATAATGCGGGCCATACTGATTAGTCGTTATAGTTAATGGTCTGTTGATTGTTCAACATTAATTAGCACCCGCCCGGCGTAATTCTTCATCCGACGCTGTAGCACGCCGTTTGGCGGCAGCCACCTTATTGTTGCCAAACTTATAGGAGAAACTAATGTTGGCAACCCTGCTCTCCCGATAGGCATGCCAATATTCAATATAATTATTGTAAGTAATGGTGGCCCTTGGTAGGTTGGTCCAAAAAATATCGGTCATGTTTAGCCGTATCGTGCCTTTGTTGTTAAGCACACTTTTTTGAATACCGGCTGCGATACCCCATCTCGATTTGCTTACCATGTATCCATACCGTCCACCCGAATTATAGTTTCCGTTCAATTCGGCGGTCAAGCCTTTCTTAAAGGTAAAGGTGTTGTTGATCCTTATATCGGCGGCAGGTGTTCCATTGTTTAACGCTGTGCCGGCAAGGTTGCCATTAAAACTGTTGTAATAAATATCTGCATTGTTCATCATGTTCCACCATTTTGAAACCCGGACAGGGGCGGATACGGATAAGCCGAAATAGTCGGATGAGTTAAGATTTACCGGTACCTGCACAGTGATATTAGAGTCGGGAAGGATAATGTTGGGAAACGCATCTGAAAACCGCAGAATGGCAATATTTTGTACGTTTTTGGTGTGGCTGTAGCTAAGGCTGAAATTCAAATTTTTGATACCATAACTCAGCTCGTACGCCCAGGTAAATTGTGGCAAAAGTGCGGGGCGGCCGGTAGAATAGGTGGTTACATCAATCAGAAACAGGAAGGGGTTTAATGCGTTGTAACCGGGACGGTCAATTCTGCGGCTAACCGACAAACCTATGGTTTGATCTTCTTTTAATTTATAATTGAAAAACGCGCTGGGAAATAATTGAAAATAGCCGGAATCGAATTGTACGTTGCCATTCAACTGCCGTGTTTTTATTTGGGTTTGTTCGCCCCGAAGTCCGGCCTGCAAGTTGAATTTTTTAAACTGCCTGTTGAAATTTATATAACCGGCATAGTTACCTTCTTCGTATAAGAAGTGGTTCGTTTTGGTAGAATCTTTTATTGAAGTGCCGTTGCTAATATCAAAAAACCGGGCATCGTTATCGCTCTCCACGTGGCTGGCTTTCATTCCTGCTTCCAGTTTGGCTTCATTCTTTAAAGGATGTGAATAATCAATCTTTCCCGATAGTAAAGAAAGCCTTCCATCCTGGTCGCCTTTTAGTACGTAATCCGGTTGCCGGGTATTGCCATCCAGGTTATAATATTTGGTAGCTATTGTAGATAGTGAGTTATTGTTGAAAACGCCATAATCAACATCGGCAGTAATTTGCCTTCCTGTAGTATCAAATGTATGTCGCAGGTTGATGTTGGCAACTGTATTATTGGCGTGGTCGTTATTGGTACTCCCGGTATTAAATCTAAAAGAAGGTAGTTTAGCTTTATCTATAACTATCGAGCTATTATTGTTTTTACGCCTAAAATGATTAAAGCTGCTGTTTACCACAAAACCAAGGGTGGTGTTTTTATTTATAAAAAAATCAGTGCCTAACCGCAGGCTATTTGAAGCAGTAGGCATTTTTGAATAGTTGTCCTTTTTATCCTGGCCAACAAACTCACCATTGGTAAAAAAGTTCCGGTCCAGTATCAGGTTGTTCAGGTTTACGCGGTAGTTGTAATTATAGTTGCCAAATATGTTTAGCTTTTTGTTTCGATAATTAAATGTTCCACCCGCGTTTGCCTTAGGATACACACCCTGCCCATAACCTGCCGTCAGCGTGCCATTCGAACCCAAACCCTGGTCTTTTTTCATTATAATATCAATAATACCCGAGTTGCCTGCTGCTTCGTATTTGGCGGAAGGAATGGTGATGATATCGATGTGGTCGATGGCTGATGAAGGAAGCCCACGAAGATAATTGGCCAGGTCTGCACCGGATAGGGCAGACCGGCGACCATCAATATAAATGATGACTCCACTGCGGCCACGGAGCGAGATAATATCGTTTTGATCGATTGTAACGCCGGGTGCTTGTTCCAACACTTCTATGGCCGAACTACCTGCGCTTACAATGTTGCCCGCAACATTTACCACAATCCGGTCGGTTAGTTTTTGAATGAATGGCTTTTTAGCGGTTACCGTTACATTTTGCAGCTCGCCGACCACAGCAGTTTCCATTTTTACTGGTGCTAATGTAACATCGCTATTTGACACCTTAAACAACGGCGTGGTAATGCGCTGAAAACCCACCTGGCTGATCGAAATATAGTATGTGCCAGGAGATACCTCGTCAAATGATATCATGCCTGCTTCGGACAGAGTAGTTTTTAAAATAGCCGAATCATTACCACGCTTTAATTCGGCTGTGGCCGCATCATCTATTTTATTTTTCCCGGATGTAAACGGAACAGACACCCTAAAATAAGTGGCTGGTTGAGCCAGGCCAACGCTGGAGATAACAAAGCTTAATAATAGAATTGACAGTTTGCTCATACCTCAAATTTTTTCAAAAATGAGATATAAGAATGTTTTCGTAGATAGTATTGTTATGAAGTGGACAATTAGATGTTGAGCGGATTAATAGATGTAAGGATGAAAATGCCGATGTCGCATTTTTACATAAAAATTCTGTTGAAAGCATTTTGCTGAGGCTACGCTGCCGGTTTTTCGTTGGCTACAGTTCGCAATGTTTCTTTAATACGTTGTTCTGTTGCAACGGAGATAAATGAAAAGCAAGATTTTGTCTGGAATTTGGGTGCCGTCGATGGCGTTGTGACCAGTGACCTGGCAGTAATCATCGTTGTTTAAATGGTAATCTAAACCCCGCTACAGTTATAGATGACAACACCCGCAACGGCGAAAAGGCTGGCAGCCGTTCATCCCCTCAATTCACTGTTTTATAAACCGCGCCGTTAGCCTGAAAATAATGATAGGCAAAAACATAAATTGCAATACGGGCACCAGGCCGACGTTTACAAAAGGTATAATCGGCATGAGTTCTGTGTACGACCATGATCCTGCTCTTAAATGCCGTAGTTCCGCCAATATTGCACCTATACCTCCTATTGCCGATAACAAAATAAACTTTGATGAAGTAATTGATAATACCCACTTAACATCTTTGTTTACCAGTGCAAAAATATTATAGAGAAGCAATACCATCAATGTATCTGCCAATGAGGCAAAGGCACAAAATATTGTAGATTGCCAATTCCAATGCATATTTTTAAAAAAGGGCATCTGCAGCATTTCCCAGGCCAGGTTTAACAGAAAGGAGAAGAGAAGCAGGTATAATATGATGGCGTTAAGCTGTTGCTTATTGGCTGTTCGTGAACCTAAGTAAATATAGATGCCGGTATTGATCAGCAAAACCAGTATTGGAGTGAGTAAGGCCGTAATTTCTAGCTGGCCCATCAGGTTTTTTTGCTTTGCTTCATAATCCAAATGATTAAAGCCACCATCAGCAATACGCCGACAATTATCCAAAGCCACATCATAAAGCCCATTCCTCCATAGTTATCATACATCATATGGGTAATTTTTAGTGATGATAATTATTTGCCATTTTTTGTCCCTGTGGGTTCTCCTTGATGGGCTTTGTGCGATGGCCAAGGGAACCCGCAGCGTACCACTTTCTAATGCCGGGGTCCGCTGCGCCTAAACCTTTGCTATGAGAACCCCTGCAGGACAAATCTGCAAATTATCGTTTGTTTGCTATTAGCCAATTGCTCATTTCCTGTATTTCCATAGCCTGTGCTTTAATAATACTATTAGCCATTGCTTTCAATTGGGCATTATTACCATGATGCAGGTATGCTGAAGCATTATCAATTGCCCCCTGGTGGTGACCTATCATCAAAGTTGCAAAATCATTGTCTATATCTCCCGTAATTATTTGGATGTCTGCTACTTTTGCTCCTTTCATCATATTTTCCGTTTGCTCCATCGTAAAATCCATGTCCGAATTATCTACTGATATATTTGCCAGAATTGCATTGAACTGTGCAATTTCGGATTGTTGTTCAGCAATAATCTTTTGAGCAGTTCTTTTTAAACTGTCGTTATTGCCGGCCTGCATTTCAACATTCGACATATTAATGGCTCCCTGGTGGTGAATGATCATCATTTTAGCAAAGTCGATTTCCGGATCGTTTGTTTTAGGCATAGCCATCATACGGTCCATCATAGCATGCATGCTATCCATCATCCGGTTTTTATCGTGCGCCTGCAGCATTATACCATCTCCATTTTTTGTACAGGCCGACATAAAAAGTGTTACGGCAATAAGTAATAGCCCAAAAGTTTGTTTCATATAAAATTTATTAGTTTAAAATTTTTAAATTTGCATTCAATAATTATGTTTGTAATCGATTTTTCATGACTATCCGTTATGTGGAATTGATGTTGTCTGGATTTAATAATACAAGCTACTCTGTGCTGAATAATGATCAAATTGTAAAAGTGTGCGACCCCGCATAAATGGCGGGGCAGGCTGCAACGAAAGCTTCAAAACAATAATATTGTTTGGCTCATTAAAGTTTTTCCAAATAACGGACAGTCATTCGATTTTTTATATAAGGTAATTACTTATCTAACTTATCAATCATTGCTTCCATTTCAGCAATCTCTTTTCGCTGTGCTTTTATAATTTCTTCTGCCAATTTCTTTACTTCCGGATCCTTTATATCTGCTCTTTCACTGGTGAGTATGGCCGATGAGTGGTGGGGTATCATCGCCTTCATGTATTGAACATCGCCAATAGGTGTTTGAGAACGCAACAAAAATAAAGTGATGATGAAAACAGCCACTCCGCCTGCGATGATACCTGTGTTTGTTTTTTTATCGGGATACATTTTACCCATCATGCCCATCATTACCACCGCCATAGCAGAGATCATTAAAAGGGTCATGTACATACGGGTGAGGCTGGTATGGTAGTGAGCGATTTCAATAATGTTTAAAAACATCACAGCATACATGATGAGGAACGAGACCATCATCATGATGGTGAATTTTTTGTAAGTCATCATAATTTCTATTTTAAGTTTAAACATGCAGCCTCGAAAGAAAAGCCTGTTTTTTATTTTGTAATTCCGTTTTCAGCCATTCATCTTTGTCCTGCTCAGAAAGAGACTGTATTTTTTCGTCAAGCTCCTGTTCAAAAATTTTCTGATGAGCTGATTTTGCCTGCATTAATGTCTCATCATCCGGTGCTATATTTTGATACCTGGTATTTAATTCGGCCTCATGTATTTTTAGCTTGTCTTCAGCAAAGGCGTTAAAATCCTGTAATTCCTTGGTGTTATTTTCCATGGTCATATTATTTTGACTATTTAATACACAATTGTTATACCAGCGCCATATCCCATATCGCTATCGTAATGTGTTGACAGGTTGAAATATTTGGTAACGATATACCTGAACCCGGCCATATACTCTCTGTCAGAATTACCCATCAGGTTTAACCGTAACCTTGGCGTAAGTGGAATGTCTTCGCGCATTAACTGGAAACGATACTTGCCCTTGCTATCTGCTCTTGCCTCGGCGGTTACCAGCATGGGGAGTGTGTATTGAATACCAGCCACCAAAGCTTTTCTGTTGGTTTGGTTACTGAGTTGTCCAAACATGTTCTTTTCGGTTTCATTTCTTGCAGTGTTATTGTGATAATCAAAACCTATGAAGGGAAACCACCACTGCATTCTTCCAAGGAATCTGCCAAAGTAGGTTTCGCTTTCATTACCATGATGACTTTTTAGACCCAGCCGCCATTCGGTAGACAGGCGGTAACGGGTATTTGCCAGCATAAATTCGCCATCGCTGCCATTGCTTTCGAGACCTACAGAGCCCATGGGATGAAATCTTCTATCATCGGAGTTTAATCCGCGCCTTGCTACATCGGGGTTGGTGATGTCGGTTTTATCAACCAGGGGATTATCATAACGAAACACCCTTCCCATTCCGCTCATCATATGGTATAAAATATGGCAATGGAAAAACCAGTCGCCGCCACGCTCGTTTGCGTTAAATTCTATGGTGTCTCTTTCCATAGGCATAATGTCAATAACGTTCTTCATAATAGCATTTTCACCTTGCCCGTTTAATAACCTGAAATCGTGCCCGTGCAGGTGCATGGGGTGGCGCATCATACTGTTGTTAAACATGATTATTCTTACGTTTTCTCCTTTTTTGATCAGGATCTTATCTGCTTCTGAAACCACTTTGTTGTCGATGCTCCAAACGTATCGGTTCATATTACCTGTCAGGTCAAATTTCAATTCTTTCCAGCCCCCCTGCCCCCCGACGGGGGGTTCTGGCAGGGTAGTTTTGGTTGGCGATCTTAGCATCTCGTAGTTAAGTGAAACAATCGCCCCCCCACCCCCCGAAGGGGGGATTTCAGTATCCATGTTGTGCATATCATGCTTTTTCTTTGCCCCTCCTTTGGAGGGGTTAGGGGAGGCACCCGTTATTTCCGGGTACATCACTGTATTCATATCCATGATCTGGTTCTGCATCTTCATTCCATCCATTTCAATCATATTGCCCTGCATATCCATCATGTCATTCATCATCTTCATACCTGCAAAATATTTAGGACGCTGCCATTTTACAGCGGGCACTTTTTCGCCACTGCCCAACCATAACGAAGCATATTTTGTGCGGTCTTCAGGCGTTACTAAAAACTCGTAACTCTTGTTTTCGGGTATAGTTACCACAACGTCGTAGGTTTCAGACACAGCTATAATAAGCCTGTCCACTTCCACCGGTTCTACATCGTTACCATCGGTTGCCACTACCGTTATTTTTCCGCCCGAATAACTCAGCCAGAAATAATCAGAAGCTCCGCCGTTGGCTATACGGAGCCGTACTTTATCACCTGCTTTAAACTGCGGTTGCAAATTTTGGTTTTTGCCATTAATAAGAAAGTTGTCATAATACACGTCGGTCAGGTCCATGGCATTCATCCGCTTCCATTCGTTTTTGACTTTGGTTTTAAACCAGCCCATTTTTATGGCTTCAGAATAACTCTGCGTGGCGCCTTTTTGCACGGCAAACCAATCTGTTGCGGCATGCAGACTGCGATGCACTTCCTCAGGTTTCATATCGGTCCATTCGCTTAAAACCAGTGGTATGGTGGGTATATCCCACTCCTCCCTTTTGTTCATGATGAATGCGCCGTACATACCAATCTGCTCCTGCAAGCCGCTATGGCTATGGTACCAATGGGTGCCATGCTGCACAATGGGAAACTTGTATAAATAAGTGTCGCCTGGTTTAATGGGCATCTGTGTTAAATAGGGCACCCCATCCATTCTATTAGGTAAAAACAGGCCATGCCAGTGCAGTGTTGTTAATTCTGTCAATTCGTTGTGCACCCAAATTTCTGCCGTATCACCCTGGGTGAAAGTTAAAGTGGGCATGGGGATTTGGCCGTTGACTGCTATTGCTCGTTTTGGTTTGTTACCAAAGGTTACTATGGTGTCTCTTATGTACAAATGATATACAACGGTTCGTGGTGGCACCTGGCTTGTGATGGTTTTTATTGGACCGAGGTTCTTTTTTGCCATTCTTATATTTTCCAAGTTTGCATTATTATCTGTCATATTCATACCACTCATATCATCCATATTTATTGGCTTCTCCTTTACCAGGTTCATCCCGCACTTTGGGCAACTTCCCGGCTTGTCCGCATGAATTTCCGGATGCATGGGGCAAGTGTAAGTGGTAGCGGGTGCTGCCGAAGGCTTCGACTTTTCAGCAACCAGTTTCATCCCACATTTGGGGCAGTTGCCTGGCTTGTCCGCATGAATTTCGGGATGCATGGGGCAAGTGTAAGTGGTAGCCTGTGCTGCCGAAGATTTCGATTTTTCAGCAACCAGTTTCATCCCGCATTTGGGGCAGTTACCTGGCTTATCAGCATGAATTTCGGGATGCATGGGGCAAGTGTAAGTGGTAGCCTGTGCTGCCGAAGATTTAGACTTTTCAGCAACCAGTTTCATCCCGCATTTAGGACAGTTGCCAGGCTTGTCTGCATGAATTTCGGGATGCATGGGGCAGGTGTAATGGGCAGTTGTGGCAAAATGCTTCTCTTCCAAAGACATTTCCATTTCTTCATGATGTTCATGAGTTGTATCGCCACTAACAGCTTCATCCTTCACCAGGTTCATTTCGCACCTGGGACAAATGCCCGGTTTGCCGGCATGAATTTCCGGATGCATTGGGCAAGTGTAAGAAACAGCTTTTACTGCCGAAGATTTCGATTTTTCAGCAATCAGCGTCATCCCGCACTTTGGACAGTTGCCTGGCTTGTCAGCATGATTTTCGGGATGCATGGGGCAAGTGTAGGTGGCAGGTTGTGTTTTCTCCTCGTTCTTTATACCTTTTTTGCTTTCCACATTTTTTCCTTCACCATCTATGTGCATGTTTTTCATGTCATGTACAGGTGCCGATTTTTTTTCCGCCGGTTTTGATGGCGCTTTTGCCTGCACTGATTTTGCAGCAACCTTTACCTTTTTCTTTTCCAGGTTCATCCCACACTTGGGGCATTTACCGGGCTTGTTGCTCTGCACTTCGGGGTGCATAGGGCAGGTATAAATTTCCTTTGTAATTGTTTGTTCTTTCTTTGGCGGTATAGTATGCCCTTCGTGCTGGGCATTTACATTAGTGAAAAAGAAAAAAAACAATATGACTGTTACTATTTGTTTCATGTGGTTATTTTTAACGATTTTGATCATAGGGAATTCGCAGATAAGCATTTTTGGCAGGTATCGACATTTGTTAGGGCTTATTTCATAATTGATGCTTAAATGGTTATTGCCTTGCTTCCAGGCTGTCTTTTTGCTGCAAGGCCCAGGCTATAATGCTTTTCTTGTTTGTTTCTGATAATCTGGCTTCATCATGCATCCATGTGTAAGAAGCTATGGGCATAGAGCCATCTTCTAAACTGTTAGTGATTGATTTTAATTTGCTCACCTGTCGTCTTTTTGAATACGATCCAAATTCATCAAAATTCAATTCAGATCTACCTTCGTCCACATGATGCGCCATGAACCATGCCACCGGCTGAATATTGACATACCACGGGTAGCTGGTATTATTGCTATGGCAATCATAACAGGCGCTTTTTAATAATGCCTGCACTCCGGCAGGTATTGGCATTTGATGTTCGATGCTTGCCGGGTGCACCCCGCTGCTAATATTGCGATGGGATCGAAAAAACTGTATTAAAACCAGGACAGATACGATAATTCCTGCTATCAATTTTAGCGTTCGCATTACCTTATTTCTTCTTTTACCGTTCCGCAAGTGGGCATTTTTTTACCCAAATAAGGGTTACTAATCTCCTTAACCTCGCTCAGCCAGTTAGCGCCTTTATTATTGTTGTACATAGGACAATGCGTGTAGTACATGGTTTTGTTGGTGCCAAAAACCTTTACCAGGTCGTACATATCCTTACTCATGGTTTCAAAATGTTCGCGTTGATGGGCAATTTTACCTGCATTGTCTGCTATATGTTTTCCATGTTCAATCATATCATCCTTCACTTCTTCATATATCTTTTTTTGTGCGGGAGATAAACCCGCTTCGTCTACCTGCTGCACTGCTGTGGCAACCTCTGTGCCTGCAGTTGCCGCCTCTTTTGCATTATCGTTTGCCAAAGCATTTTTCAGATTGAAGTACGAAGACACCACGTTATCCATGTTTTTATTTTCCATCATTCCCATATGATCGCTTTCCATTCCCGAAGGGTTCATACTGCTATCCATCATATTATGATCTCCCATTTGATGGGTGTCGTTCGCCTTGTTGTCGGGCTGGGTGTTACAAGCTGTTAAACCGGCTGTTGCAATGGCTATCCCAAGAAATATATTTTTCATTGTTAAGTTTTTTTGAATTGATAAAATAACTGGCTTACTGAATTGTCTCGGTAACCTTACCACACGTAAGCATGCTATTGCCGTAGTAAGGATTCTTTATGCTTTTTTCGCTGCTTAACCAGCTTGCTTTTTTCATAGGGCAATATTGCAGGTACACCGGCTGATCAGTCAGTTTTTGTTCTTTTGCCACTGACGCCATATTGGTTGAAAAGTTAGAAAAAGCAGCCCGCTGCTTATCGATGTTTTTGGCATTGGCAATGGTTCCCGCATCCTTTAATAAGTTGTTTACACTGCCTTCTGAGATGGTTTTGTAAGAAATGCCATCGAGGTTTTTCATAAATTCAGCAGCACTTTCGGAAGCAGTTTTATTGTTGCCTGCCACCAGTGCATCTTTAATGCTGTAGTACGATTGAAGAACTGCCGAAAGGCGGTTGGTCTCAACATTGTCTTGTGCCTGAATTGCCGTAAATGTTGTAAGAAATGTTACGACGGCAAAAATTAGTTTTTTCATGTGTTTGTTTGTTTTTATAATTATCAAATGGAATTACCCCAAAACTATTTCAGGTTTTGTCAACTTATGTTGAGGCTCATTTCATTGTATTAAGTAATGAAAAAGCATGCGACTAGGGGCATGTTAATGAATGCCGGTGCAAGTTGACTTATATTATATCAAATGAGAAAGGACTGAATAGCGATGCGAATGTCTGGTATTGGGGGATGGTGACTTTGGGCAAAGACGCTGATATTTTTATGAATATCGTTATGCGGTAACAGGTTTACCTGAAAAAAGGCAGCTAAAATAGCGGTGGAAAATACGGGATGAACAAAGGAAATTGTTTGTGGAACAGTTTTGTTCAGTAGGTTAAAGGAGGTAACGCCGTTGCTACAGCAATCGCCTTTGCTGCTTTTTAAAGGTTGTTTTGAATGA
>JBBRCW010000059.1:0-23696 GCA_038204535.1 Chitinophagales bacterium
ATTCACGGGATCATTATTTTGCATGGAAATAATGGCATAAACAAAACCCCGGTTGCCGGCGAATTGAACGATGCGAACGAAACCAACGTTAACGCCGAAAACGACAACAATGTCGAAAACAACGAAATCGCCGCCGACAACAACAACGATAACGATAACCGCCACGACAACAACGGCAACGACGATAACGATAACGATAATGACGATCAACCCCCACCCCAACCCCAACAATCCCCCGGCCAACAACGTTTTCAAAACCAGGGAAAAAACACCCTATCATCCATTGTTGGATCATATAAATCTGCCGTTACCAGACACGCAAACAGGTTAAAATTTAAATCTGGATGGCAATCCCGTTTTCACGATCATATCATACGGGATGAACAATCATTTCAAAATATTTCAAATTACATCATTAATAACCCGGCAAATTGGACCGACGACAAATTTTTTACATAAAACATATTATTGGATACCGTAGAGACAGGGCATGCCGTAGAGACAGGGCATGCCCTGTCTCTACAATTACGAATACGAATACGGATACGTTTTTCAAATTCCATCTCCCATTTATCAATACCCAACGAACGAAAAAAATTATATGGGCCTTTATAGAACCCGTAAACCAGGCCTGGAAATTAAATAAACTCTTGCCAGGCAAAAACAGCGCAAACGATTGTGCAGATGCAATTCACTTATTAATAACGGGTATTTGTTATTTTCACGGCTTAAAACATTGTACATGAATAGCAGCAGTCAAAAAAGCAACACTTATGCAATCGCCATTATCGGAATGCTGTTTTTTGTATTTGGATTTGTAACGTGGCTGAATGGCACACTCATCCCCTTTTTAAAACTTGCCTGCGAATTAGAAACCGATATACAAGCCTTCTTTGTAACCTTCGCTTTTTATATGGCCTATTTTTTCTTAGCCATCCCATCGTCGTACATATTAAAACTGACCGGTTATAAAAATGGCATGGCGCTTGGCCTGCTGGTAATGGGTATTGGCTCTCTGGTTTTTATACCCGCCGCAAATACCCGGAGCTTTGCGCTTTTTTTAACTGGTCTGTTTATTCAGGGTACCGGGCTTGCCTTATTGCAAACGGCCGTTAACCCTTACATCAGCGTGATCGGCCCCATTGAAAGCGCCGCAAAGCGAATTAGCATCATGGGTATCTGCAACAAAGTTGCGGGTATGTTAAGCCCGCTTATATTAGGAGTTGTCGTGTTAAAAAATGCAGGCAAGCTGCAGGCAGACCTGGAGGCAACCACCGTTGTGGCACAAAGAGAAATATTACTAAGCGAGATGGCACAAAGGGTGATAATGCCCTACATTATTATCGCCGCCGTACTGCTTGTGCTGGCTTGGCTGATAAACAAATCTGCTCTACCCGAAATCGACATGGATGCAGATACCTCGCCGCAAACCACCACAGCCAAAACAAGCGTTTTTCAATACCCGCACTTAATGCTGGGCGTGTTGTGTTTGTTTCTTTATGTAGGCGTTGAAGTGCTGGCTGGCGATGCAATAGGAACCTACGGAAGGCAATTGGGCATGCCACTCGATGAAACCAAATATTTTACCACGTTTACATTGTTTGCTATGTTGGCGGGATATGTTATAGGCATCTTTACTATTCCCAAATACCTTTCGCAACAAAAGGCACTGGCTATTTCGGCCATTACAGGTATCATTTTTACCCTTTGCATATTTTTTACCACAGGCTATACCGCCATTACATTTATTGCTTTGCTGGGTTTGGCCAACGCGTTAATGTGGCCGGCTATCTTTCCTTTGGCTATTGCCGGTTTAGGAAAATATACTAAAATTGGTTCAGCCTTGTTGGTGATGGGGATTGCGGGTGGTGCCTTAATTCCGCTGGTTTATACTACCTTAAAAGATAAGGGCATTGCCAGCAACGAGACTTCGTTTTTAATTTGCTCACTGCCTGCCTACCTGTACATTCTTTATTATGCGCTAAAAGGATACGCCACTGGTAAGGATAACAAACAGACAATGAATACCCCTGCATTGGAACCCGAACTTCGTCAGCCAACGGTGCGGGTTATACAATCGAAATAAATATGAATAATTGCTTCCCGAAAATTTTTCTTCCAGGGGAAAGAAGAAGTGTCAACCTTTGTAGAAAGTAAAGCGCAATACTTTTTAAACCCTATTACCTTCTATTTGCCTTACTATGTTTACTATGTGTCTATGTGCCTGCCCCGCCCAATGGCGTGGGGTGCAAAATCCCAGGTGCAGCGCACCTTAAATATTTGTAGAACATCATCAGCGCAGGGCAAGTGAGGTGCAGCGCACCGCAATATTTGCACAAAATCACACCCGGCAAATTGTAAGCCGATATTTCGGTGCGCTGCACCTTAAAATGTAACGCAATTTTATAGGCTACAAATATTTGGGTGCGCTGCACCAAAAAGAAAATTCGATTGCCCATTTTTGCCTAACCTAAACAAG
Organism: Chitinophagales bacterium; assembly: GCA_038204535.1. Lineage (GTDB taxonomy): Bacteria > Bacteroidota > Bacteroidia > Chitinophagales > Chitinophagaceae > Segetibacter. The sequence continues at coordinate 2,480 of JBBRCW010000059.1, forward strand.
CCAAAATCATAATCAGGAGGCAAAAGAAGTCTATACCTTAGTATAAGACGCAAGACTTTTTAAACCTCATGATCTTCTATTTGCCTCACTATGATTACTATGTGTCCAAGTGCCTGCCCCCCCGAATGGCGTGGGGTGCAAAATTCAACACCAAATAGAGAATATAGTTTCACACAGATTGAAAATAATGTATGCGAGGATACCGGCGTATTAACAGATACGCGAAAAGACCGCCATACAATTGATGACTATCTCAAAAAACGACGAAAAATTAAATTCTCCGGTAAACTGTAAAACAATAGAATTAGGCCGGTCCGCAGTAAACAGGTATGGAAAATGATCATCCTTCTTAACCGTCGCGGCCTGCATCCGCAAATTCAATCACGCTCCATTTTTCGGGTAAATGGGTATCGTAAATGCCATGGCTGTTTAAAGCAGTGGCGGGGTGGGGCTGCACCTCGTTTCCATTTACCATAAGTTTTTGAAACCGGCCTAAAAAAAGCTTCCAGGTATCGCCGTCTTTGGGCGGTATGGAGCGGCCATTGGCAAGATGGCCCATGCTGCTCCAGGAAATAGCGATCTCCAGGCTCCAGCTTTTGTCTATATCGCTATTGTCATTTAATGTACCCTTTACCTGCACGGCCGTTTCAAGACCGGGGATATCAAAATTTGTAAACGCCCAGCGAATACCCCGCGGATGGGTGCCTTTCCAAAAAGAGGCCCCGCTGCGGTCGTAATCGCCGCCAAATGTATAGGCCTGCGGATGATGTACATCGAATTGCGGCAAGTCAAATTTACCGTCCGGCGTAAAGGCATCTTTCCAGATAAAAAATACTTCATAAACGGTATTAGCGGCATTAACCTCCAGCTCATAATAGCAATCGCCGCCGTCAATAAAAACCTCCAGGTCATTTTCTAAAAACACAATGCTGTCCCTTTTTATTTGGTGTGCCTCAATAAACGGTTCTTCCGCAACAAACGCAATGTACAGGTGGGTATCATTCCAAAGAATAGCCGATTGCGTATTGTACATTCCCGGCCTGCCATCTGTCATATCAACAAAGCGCCTGCTCCATTGCGCATTTTGCCAGATGTCCTTGTCAATGTTTCCATCAATCGTAATAGAGGAGCTGATTTTCTTTGCCCGGTAGTCTGTCTTCATTAATTACATCATTCAATTAAAAGATGCCGTGATGAGCGTTAGAGCCTGATGATTCTGATCTCTAATCGCGAAGGAATTTACGAAACTTTTGCAAACCGCGCCATGCTTAAGAAATTTGGGGAATAGATTGATCATATTCACCACATTGGCACAATAGATAACAAAAATATTCACCTAGTAGTAAGAAAAAAAATGCAACTGAATCCCAATCTTCCGCTATAGCTATATTTTCCTTCAATATGGCCTATGTGTATATGTGCCTGCCCAGCTAAATGGTGTGGGGAAAGAAAGAAAGATAAGAGGAACTAAAAATTTCATCGGGTCGGCACAATAGAAATAAGAGAAATACACCTAAACCTATATTTTCCTTCTATGTGACCGATTTGTCTATGTGGTAAAGAAAGATTGAATGAAATTGGATTTTAGCAATGCACCCGGCTTTTATTTTTATCTACCCGTTAACCACGTCTGCAAATTGTTCCTTTTCTGCCTTTGGTATCGCCTATAAAGCGTAGTTTGATTTTATTTTATTCCAATGTCATTACCATATGAAATTTGAATCAGTCACTATAAAAGATTTAGCAAAAGAATTAGGATTATCCACTTCCACCGTTTCGCGGGCCTTGCGCGACAGTTACGAAATAAGCACCGATACAAAGAAACTGGTATTAGAATGTGCCGAGCGATTGCAATACCGCCCCAATCCTATTGCGCTTAGTTTAAAGGAAAGAAGAACCCGCACAATTGGCGTAGTAGTTTGTGAGATTTCTAATAGTTTTTTTTCGCAGGCCATCAATGGCATTGAGTCGATTGCCAACGACAAAGGCTATAATGTTAGTATATCGCAAAGCAATGAATCGTACGAACGCGAAATAAGTAATCTTGAGTTTTTGGCCAACCGGTCTATGGACGGACTGATCATCTCGCTGTCGTCCACTTCCGAAAATATGGATCACCTAAATAGGCTGCACAAAAGGGAATGCCCATTGTTTTGTTCGACCGCATAACTGAGGCGCTGGATACGCATAAGGTAATCGTTGACAATTATAAAGCATCGTACGAAGCCACTTGTCACCTGCTAAACAATGGTTACAAAAAAATTGCCTGCATATTAAATGCCCCACATTTAAGCATTGCCATAGAACGCACTGCGGGTTACCGGCAGGCGCTGCTGGATAATAACATTGAACCCGATGAAGACCTGATAAAAGTATGCCGCCTTAGAGGGGCCCTACAAAAGGAAGTTGAAAAAGCAGTCGACGAGCTGCTGAAGTTAAAGTTGCGGCCCGACTGTAATACAGGCCTCAGCGATAAACTAACCACCGGATGCCTGCGGGTATTACAGGCAAAAAAGATCAGGGTGCCGGAAGAAATAGGCCTGATCGGCTTCTCCAATTCTGATCTTGCCGGGCTGCTAAACCCATCGCTATCGGTTATAAGGCAGACTGCATTGGAGATGGGCGAAATAGCCACCAGGCTGTTGATAGAAATGATAGAAGCGAAATGCCCCGTCACTGATTTTAAGCGCATGGTGCTGCAAACCCAACTAATAACGCGTTCGTCTTCGGTGTCAATATTAAAACAAAAGACACAGGTGTAAAATGACGAAATGCTGCAGCGGCTTATAGAAAGTCTTTACGTGCAGGGGCAAATATGTCCACCAGTGTACCGGCTTCTATGGCCTTTACACCATGCACCAGGTTTGGCGCTACAAAAAAGCAGTCACCCTGTTTAAGCTCCTGCATATTGCCGTCAATGGTAATTTCAAATCGTCCCGATTCTATATACGAAATCTGGCGGTGCACATGATGATGCAGGCTGCCGATTGCGCCTTGCTCAAAACGAACACAAACCATCATCACTTCATCGTCGTGTCCCAAAACTTTACGCTCAACGCCCGCATCCACTTTTTCCCAGGCTATGTCGTTAGCGGCAATAAAAGGTTTCCCCAGGTGTGATATCATGATCTTTCGGTTTAATGTTTATGGCTGGCCTCAAATTTCAAACATCCGCCATTCGTAAAGCCGCAAAGATTGAATATAAAAGTTGATAATAGCGGGAAGCACTGTTTTTTATTCCGTGCCCTGAGCGGAGCCGAAGGGTACGTTCACCCACCTCACCCGCCGGAGAAGGGATCCGTGCCCTGAGCGGAGCCGAAGGGTACGCTCACCCGCCGCACCTGCCGGAGAAGGGATCCGTACCCTGAGCGGAGCCGAAGGGTATTTCAGTATCCCCCTGGAAAGTACCAAACAGACATTCATCCAGGAGATTCCGGGTCAGGCCCGGAATGACGTTATCTCCTTATCCGTCATTCGAAACCGCCAAGCAGCACTGTCGATCCAGAAGACGAGGATATCTGAAAATAAACTGAAATTAAGTTGAAACTATCCCTTTTTACTCTTTTTATCGTCAACAACCTGGAAATTAATAAATTGAATGGCCTGGTAAATAACAGGCTCATTATTTTGAATGGCAGGCTCCCACTGCGGACCACCGCTTATCACATTAACAGCTTCCGCGGCACATGGTTTACAGGAAGCAGGAATATTAACTGCTTTCACTTTGCTTACATATCCTTCTTTATTTACAACGAATTGAAGTTTTACCTCGTAAATTCCTGCAGGCGCACCGGCATCCGCTGCAACATTCGCGTTTAAATGTTTTTCAAGGTATTTGCGCCAGCCTTCCATGCCACCTTTAAAACGTGCTTCCCTTTCAACCACATAATTCTTTATCTCTTTGCCTTCTTCGTCCCAACCTTTCTGCTGAACTATACTCTTGTCATTGAAGGCAATCAACGACTTCTTATTTCCATTTTTATAAAACCAGCTTTTAGAAACGAGTCGCTTATTGTTCCAATCAGCTATATAATCTAACGATCCGTTTTCTTTAAAATTTTTAAAACTTCCTTCCGGCGTTTCGGGATTATTTTCAAGATAAATGCCTTCAGATTTTAATCCATTGTCCTTCTTATAAAATTCCCGGCCAAACCATGCTTCATTCTTTTTAAACATTTTTAATACTACATAAGCACTATCGCTTGTAGTAGGTTTATAGGCTGCCGAAAAATAATATAACGACGTGTCGTTTTGAGCGTTTGCTCCTAAACCAAAAATGGTGATATATATCACCAATAAAAATATTTTCTTCATAATTTAATGTGATTTCAAAAATAGTAAAATCCGGTTAACAACTAATTTATTTATCGTGTTGCCAAGGCAAAAAATGCCCGGTTTCTAAGACATTTTTGTTTTACAGAATGTCCAAACAACCATCGCAACTTCGCTTTACAAGATAAGAACGGCAAAGCGATTACGAAATTGTAAATTTTTTATATCATTTGCAAAATAGCAAGAATGATAAAAAGCAAGCCAATGAGAATAACTGCCTGTATTTAACTTCTTATTTGTTGGAATGTGGTTTCAAATCTCCGCATCATTGCGCCGTGCCCCCGTCCAAAGGCCTATCCGTGGACATATTCGTAAAGTTTTTTTTGCTCCATAGGAGCATCCTGTTTATAGAAAAATACATGGTAGTGTGGAATTACAGCTCCGTAGGTGCTTCCTGTTTTGATGAATATAGGCGGCTCCTCTGGAGCCTGGATGCCCGATAGTTTCTATACTCTATAAACAGGCAGCTCCTATGGAGCTATTTCAAGACTATTACTATAGAATCACATTGCTTAATGTCGAATAAAAAAGCACATGCAAAAGATATGTCCACACGATAGGTCCGAAGGCGGTGGAGGAAGAGCCAGTCCAATTTTTTTACGGGAAAGCAATCTACTAATGTTTATCCTGAGCAAGGCAGCATAACTTTCCTCGTCATCGTTGCTGGCTGCCCCATAAATATTGCGGGATCGCACTCTTGTCCTGCTTATTATCTATTGACCATTTTATAAACCACTATCGAACACGAGCCAGGCGTAACCCATGTGTCTCATATCCCAACCGTTATGGTTCTGTCTTTGTTAAGCTGGAAAAAAATTTTGAATTACGACATGACCGGTCTTCCACCTGCTATACCAGCCTTCCAGCCACAGTTTGTCTTTAATTCGTCCATTACGAATTGGGCAAAACCAGAATAACTTCCTTCTAAAAGCTTAATCCTTTTAAGACAACTGTCTTTTCTATCAACCGTTATTTCAAAAATTAAGGCTGATTCAGTAATAGATTTTTTGTTTTCAAAATGCCTTTTCTTAAAAGCTGCTTCAATTTGGTTCTTTAAAACACCTATGCCATTTTTATAACTCGGGCCTACTTCAACTTTGGTAAATACTTTATCTTCATCATCTTCACCATTTGCTTTGCTACCAAAATCACTACTTTGACCAGCGCAATTAGATTTCATTATAAATTTGATAGAATCTATTCTTGCAACCATACTAATTGATGGATTTGGATCGCAGCTTTTGGCGAGTAACATTGCCATTTCTTTCTCAGGTATTTTCAACTGGCCATATTTCTTTTCAAAAAGATACTGATCCCCTAAAAATTCATAATTATAGTATTCCGAGTTATAGGTTGGAATTTTTTTATAGGAACTGTCATACCAAATAGATTTTGGATAAACAAATAAACTTACTATTCGTTTGGGGTATGTAAATGAAATACTATCGATGACGATGTTCTTCTCAAAAAAATCTTTTGAAGTAGTGTTGACTATGGTGGTATCAAAAATGACTTTCCTTTGGCTGTTCGAAACCAGCGGAATAACAAAAAACAAAAGCATTAAAATATTCCTCATAATATGAAGTTGCCCTCAAATGCACATAACTGTTTGTGAGTTGATATTATTCAACCCCTCCAGGGTTGATCTTGTATCATATTTATCATCCGCGGGCTCCGCCCCCTGCTACAAACATTCAAGCTTTTTCAGGCTTATTGAATCAGTCATAATCCGGTACCTCTTTGTTTCCTCCTTGTTTTCCCTTTGCGCCTCTTTGCGCCTTCGTGTCTTTGTGGCTCAACAGTCGTTTTTTATTCTTTTTTTTCTTTCTGGTTTTAATTTCCAGCAACCTGTTCAAATGCTTTTGTAACCGCATCAAAACCTTTAACAGCATTGGCGGGCAGACGTTCGCCTTTATCACCAAAAACGTACAAAGCTTCATCATTTTCTATGGTCACCTTTGCTTCATCCGCGGCAGTAATATCTAAACCCAATTGCGCGGCTATAAATGCATACAAAGCACGGCGCTTATTGATGGCATAGTCGTGTACGTCGGTGGCCAGGTGCACATTTTGCACTATGGCTGGCTGGCCATAAAAACCATATATTCTTTGCAAAAACGGGAACTCGTTTTCGGGTACATGTTGTGTCCAGTCGGCGCCATCGGATATGACAAGTTGTGGCCTGGGTGCTGCCATGGCAGCTATCTCCGCATTGTTGGTGCCGCCCTCGCAAAGGTGAATGCCTATACCGCTTTCGCAGGGGCAGCCACCACTGTGATAAGATGATAACATAACCACCGGCACACTCAATTTAATGCGGTCGTCTATAGCTGTCAGAAACATGGTTTGACTGCCTCCACCCGAGGCGCCGGTGATGGCAACGCGGTTTGTATCTACTTCTTTAAGGGTCAAAAGATAATCCAACAAGCGTGTCGCATTATGAGTCTGTATACTTTGCACCAACGCCCGGCGATGGTCTTCGGGTTTTACCTGCAAAAGCGATTCGCCAACCCAACCAAACAGGTCGTAGCTAAATGCCATGGCCCCCATGCGTGCCTGTATGGCGCAGCGATACTGTACATCGGTACGGTAACGGCCCTTAGAAAAATGTCCCACACTATTTAAAATCAATGGAACCTTACCTTTCATTTTGGCGGGGCGATATAATGAACCCGCAGCATAAACGCCGGGCATGGTTTCAATGGCAATATTCTCCACCGTGTAACCGTCGTATTTTCTTTGCGCAGTTATGATCGGCTTCGAGGCAGGCCGTGGCGCAACATGGTTAAGCCGCAGCTTTTCGCGAATGCAATCTTTTAATGCCGCCTTGCGCTTTTCCCAACTGGCTACATCGCTATATAAAGAAGATAAGTAATCGAGCTGCTGCTTACCTTCTTCCACTGTTTTAAGATGATATTGAAAATTTTGAAGCTTATATTTTTTGTCGCTTTCCTTGCTGAAGGTGATGTCTTGCGAAGAAAGAATATTGGTAAGCGTTTCTTCTAAATCGGGCCTGAAACGCCAGCCGGCGTAGGTAACCCATTTATCTTTTACAAGGCTTTCGTCGTATCGGATCGCAATGCCGTATCTCGACTGAATTTGGCTGAGTACATCTTTTAGCGGTTGCTTAAAATCGTTGTCGGAGGTTTGGGTATAGCCTTTCGTAAAAAGCGTACAAACAAAAACAAGCAGGAAGTATAATTTTTTCATATCAAATATTCAATCGTTTTTACACTTGAGACAGGTCTTGCCAACTGCCTGTTATCAAACAAATCCCGCTAAATCGCATTGGCGTCAACTTAATTTGTTTTTTTTGAACCAATAGAAGGCATTTATTCTGCTCCGGTTGCCGGCCCGGATGACGCCGTTCGGACGGGGCCTGCCCGCCTGCCCCATCTGATCATTCAGGCGGGGATGAGCACCCGTTTAGACGGGTGTTATTTTAATTCCGGTTTATCGAAACACCCGTGTGCCGAAAATTTTTATGGAAGCTATTTCCGCACAAGTTTCCGTATATCGGTTTCTATTAATTCCGAAAAAAAATCACCCATGTTTTACGTCACTTCTATATCGTATTGGACATATGAGTCGAACCTACGGCTCTCACAAATTTTTTATTTCACTTTTTCCTCGGGTTAAAACCCGAGGCTACCATATTGATAGAGCCTACGGCTCTCCGATATTTCTACCTATATTTTTCCCCAGCCAGGAACCTGATTATTAACGAAATCCAGCTAATAGCTCTAACATTTCTCTCATTGTATTTTTCCGGAGACAAAAACGGCGCTATTAAATGGATCGCCCTAGGGCTATTCTATTTCTGTTTCTATTTTGACCACCTATTTGCAGATGCATAGCATCGACTCATGTGATAGTCCCGAATAGCGGGAGATTTCAATCCGTTGGGGAAAGTGACAACGCGATTTTCGAGATGCGTAGCATCGGCACATTTTGGAAGCGAGGTAAATAATCCCCGAAAATCACATTTTGAAAGATCCCTTGTTCTGTAATTTAAAATAACGCTTTAAAGTGTGTCTGAAATTGAAGGTCCAATTAATTGTTCTATTGAAGGATTTCTACCCGATCAATTTCTAATTCTTTTATTACAACTCATTCGCGTCAACCTATTGCCTGGTAAAGGTTTTAGCGAAATTTTTGAATTCTCAAGGTGACGCCTATCCGCTAAATCGGCGGATCTAAGGGCGCTTTCGACTTCATGATCTCGTCCACATCCACCTGCTTAATACCCAATTCGTTGCACCAGCCCACGAAGCTTTCATGAATACCGTCCAGCGTTTTTTTCTGTTCGGGCGTAAGTTCGAGGGCATGTGCCCGGCTGATGGTTCGCACAGGCAAACCTCTTTTACCCAAGAAATATTTAGCGCTCAGCGGGTAGGCAATGTGTATCAGCGGATCCACTTTTGTAAGCTCGGCCTGCAGCCACTTTACCTGTTCCTGCTTGTGGGGGTTGGTGGCGTTGTTGCACATCCACACCAAAATCTCCGGGTAAAAATTTCCCGAAATGGATGACATTCCCTTGGCGCCCATCTGTAACGAATACATGGCATTGGGCGTGTGCGCATCATAAAACTCCAGGTTCTTATGGCCTTTTGCAACTTCCAGTTTTGCCTTTACGCTATCCAGGCTTATGGAAGTGTCTTTGTGGTAAACGAACCTTTCGGTTTTTAATAATGTCTCAAAAACTTCGGCGGATAAAATTCTTTTATAAGGGGCGGGACACTCGTACAAACCAAGGGGTATGTTGCCTGTAAGCCGCAGCATGCGTTCAAAATTTTTCAGCAGCACGTCATCGCTGTCATCCACATTGGCATAGTGGCCGGTAATTAATATAACGGCATCTATACCCGTCTCATAAATTTTCTTTGTGAACGCTGCTTTGGCATCAATGGTTAATCCAAAAGAACCGGTGGCAACAATGGGCACACGGCCGTTTACATATTTTACAATGTGTGTGGTCAGTTCAAGCCTTTCGTCTTCGCTGATGCTGTACATTTCGCTGCTGAGGCAGTTGGCAAAAAAACCTTTTACACCGCAAGCCAGGTAAAAATCAACCAGCCGCGACACGGCATCAAAATCGACCTTTGCTTTTAGGTTGAAGGGGGTGATCATCACCGGCACAAATTTCTTATCGTTATTCATACATAATTTTTTTATGGAGTGAAGGAAGCCGGGCTAAACATTCTTTTTTTATATTTAATAGTAACAATTCATCATCGCCTTCCTGATATATTTCAATATATTCAACTCTTCCAGGGTTGCCATTAAAATTCATATTCCTTCCGCCGGTTTCACTAGCAGCTATTCACATTCAAATCCTTTGGGCTTAATCTACGTTTACTAAATATTGAATTTAATACAAACAATCTAATGTTGTTTATAAAAACCTTGCTTTCACCCTGAAAGTGTACTATCTGGTTAGTCTGGGTGTAACCCGGGGGAAAACAGATACGTGCTTTAGCCAAAAGCTGTTCCATATCCTGCTGCGCCTGCCAGCAACTCTGGTTGGCCGAAAGCCGAAGGTCGCCGCTGGCCACCAACACTACTTCCTTTTTAGGATTTGTATTCATTTATTATCAGACTTTTAATAGTTATAGTACCGATTCAGCTTCCCTGCTTATTTCCTCCGATGGTAAGGTCAGCAGCACCTTTCTTTTTGTGGCAGTTAATAACAAGCCAGACAAAAATATAGTGAGCGTTCCTATAACAATAACCATATTTACATTCAACGGATTTCGTAGAAACGCGTATTCAGCCGGCAGATATTTAGACAGTGTCATCCACAAGATGACCACGATGCCTATGATGACGGCTGTTAATGCTTCGGGGCTTTTTGTGCGGCGGCTAATGATCCCGAGCAAGAAAAGCCCGAGCATACCCCCGGCAAAAATTCCGGAAAGTTCCCACCAAATGTCTAGTAAACTTTTTACGCCAATCATGGCGATACCTGTGGCAAGACCCATCAATCCAAAAACTACGGTAGAGGCGTGCAGCACATATAGCTTTTTCTTTTCGCCCATGTGCGGCCTAAAATATCTTTTGTAAATATCCATGGTAAAAACGGTGGCAGAGGCATTCATACCTGAACTAATGGTACTCATAGCAGCAGATAAAATGGCGGAAACGATAAGGCCTACTAAACCTGTGGGAATTTTTGTGACCATAAAAAATGGCATCACTTTATCGCCATAATCCGCTGGCTTCATGGCCGCAGCATAGGCAGAGATCTCACCGGCAGTTGCGCCTATACCAAGTCTTTCGCCAGCAACCTGGTTCTTAATAGTGGTAATCAATTCGGGGTTCATTTGATAATAAGCATACAGGCTTGTACCAATAATGAAAAACAATAACGATGCGGGTACGTATAACGCCACACACATCCATACTGATTTGGAAGCTTGTTTAGAAGATTTGGCCGTATGGTACCGCTGAACATAATTTTGATCCATACCAAAATTATTCAGGTTCATAAAAAAGCCATAAAACAACACCACCCAAAAAGTTGATTCAGTAAAATCGGGTGACAGGCTGCCTAAGCTAAATTTGTTATCGGCTGTGCCGATCTTTATAATGTCATCCAACCCGCCGGGCAATTCAGCTACAATCAGGTAAAGGATAAGTAAGGCACCCAGTGTTTTAATGATGCCCTGTACTACTTCTGTCCAAATCACCGCTTCCATTCCGCCCATCACCGTATAAAGGATGATGCAAATTCCCATAACGATCATAATGGATTGCATGCTGAAACCGGTGAGCGCCTGCAGGCTCAGTGCAATGCCAAAAAAGATTGAACCCATGCGGGCAAGCTGTGTAAGCAAAAAGCAGATGACAGTGTACGTTCTGGCCCAGGGGCCGAACCGGTTTTCGAGATGGGTATAGGCAGAGATTTCACCCGTTTGCCTGTAAAATGGCACAAAATATTTTGAAGCGATCCAGGCGGCAAAAGGCATGGAAAGGCTAAATACAAAGGCATTCCAGTTGCTACCGAACGCCTTGCCCGGAACACCTAAAAATGTATTGCTGCTTAAAAATGTAGCGTAAATGGATAATCCAATAGCCCAGCCCGGTATGGAACCTGAGGCTTTTGTAAACTGGTCGGAGTTTTTATTCTTTCTTGAAAAATAAAACCCGACCAATACCATGGCCAGCAGGTAGATGAAAATAATGGAAAGATCGAGCAAGGGGAGATTCTTCATTGGCAAATATTATCATTCATTCAGGTCTGTAAGATATTATAAATAGTGCTCTAATAAGGCCACTTTCCATTCACTATTTATCCCCCCAACTTCGAGGGATCGATCTTCACGTATTTTATAAACTATTAATTGGATTACAATAATTGCAGACACCCGCTAACGCGTGGCAATCTTTGTTTATGAAAGTTAACCTGTTTGCAGACGCAGGCGCATAAAATGGGTGCATTTCAAAATAACGCATAAAACAAGCGTTCAACATTGCGGGCCTTGTGTAGCTTGGCGAAGCCCGCCTGAATGGAACGGGCAGGCAATCCCCGGTAATTTGTTGACTTCATTATGCAGGGGATTGCTTCCCCGCCAGAAGAAGCGGGGCAGGCTGTGCCTGCCAATGACACATTTTTAGTCTGATTGATTTATGGTTCACCGTAATTATAGGTACAGCCGATTTTTCACGCAAAGACGCAAAGTAAAAGCCACGCAAAGCACGCAAAGAAAAATCTTTGAATCATAAAAATAAATACACTTATACATCTTTGCGTGAAGCTCTTGGCGGCTTTGCGTGAAAAACATGCCGACTTAAATATCCATTTAAATAAGGTAGATATTTTTACGAAGGGACCCTGTTTATATTGATGGACTATTTATGAACGGCGCCAACACTATAAAAGCAGCATGCCATCCGTTCGGAAAGACATGCTGCTGATTTAATTATCAATAAACGATTTAGCTCAATCTTTCACCACCAGTTAAAAGATATACTTCGTGCTTAGGAAATTTGACTCATGTCTGTTTACAATTTCGTTGATCAGGTGTTTGTTATTCTCGTTCAGTTTAGTGGCAACCAACGATCGGATAGAGAACGACCGCAAAGCATCCACCACCGACAAGGTTCCTTCGGCGCTGTCTTTTCTGCCGGTAAAAGGAAACACATCAGGTCCGCGCTGGCATTGGCAGTTGACATTCACCCTGCTTACCTGGTTAACCAATTCATCAATAGACGAAGCAACCTCATCAACATCGTTACTAAAGATACTTACCTGCTGGCCATGCGGAGAACCGATCAGGTAGTCAATAGGCTCCTCCAGTTTTGTAAATGGAATAACCGGTATCACTGGCCCGAACTGTTCCTCGCGGTACAATTTCATCTTTTCGTTTACCGGGTACATGATGGCCGGAAAAACAAATGATTCCGATGTGGCACCGCCATTTTCATTTATGATCTCAGCGCCATGTTCTATAGCGTCATCAATACACTGCTTTAAATAAGCTGGCTTATGTGGCTCGGGTAATGGCGTTAATGTAACTCCTTTCTCCCACGGCATACCATACTTCAATTTACCTACAGCTTCTTTTAGCTGGTGTAAAAATTCGCGGGCAATATCCTTGTGAACAAAAATGATCTTTAAAGCCGTACACCTTTGACCATTGAACGACAACGAACCCAATACCGTTTCGCTAACCGCCAATTTAATGTCGGCGTGCTTGGTAATGATTGCGGCATTCTTTGCATCAAGGCCCAATATGGCTCGCAGCCTGTTAACTTTAGGATGTAATTTCTTAAGATCGTTGGCAACTTTGCTGCTGCCAATCAGGGTGAGTACGTTGATCTTACCCGACTGCATGATGCCCGGCACAATGGTATGTCCGCGGCCGTAAATGGTATTCACCACCCCTTTTGGAAAGCTATCGCGAAAAGCTTCCAGCAAAGGATAATGTAAAAGGGTACCATGCTTGGGAGGTTTAAACAACAGGGTATTACCCATTATGATGGCCGGAATAAGGGTGGTAAAGGTTTCGTTGAGCGGATAGTTGAACGGGCCCATACAGAGCACCACGCCCAGGGGAGAACGGCGCACCTGTGCTACTATTCCCTGCTCAATTTCAAAACGCGACGATTGACGGTCGATGTCTTTTAACGCATCAATAGTGGCATAGATATATTCAACTGTACGATCAAACTCCTTTACAGAATCAGCAAACGATTTACCAATTTCCCACATGATCAGTTTTACCACGATGTCTTTTTGCTCAAGCATCTTTTTGGTAAATTCTTCCACGCAGTTAATACGTGCAGCAACGCTCATGGTTGGCCATTTACCACGGCCATTATCATAGGCAGCTACTGCGGCATCCAAAGCTTCCATGGCTTCTCTTTCGGTACATACAGGATAAGTACCAATCAGCCTTCTCTTTAGTCCTTCTTTGGTGCGAATGCATACGGGAGAATACACTTCATGCACATCGCCTTTCCATTTTTTCAGTTCCCCATTGGTGAGGTAAAGTCGTTGGTGGAGCTCTTCGGTCAGATCGAAGGCTTCGGGAATCTCTTCCTTTTTGACGAACATTTTTTCGAGCTCGTCGCTAAAACTCTGCATCTTTTTTTCGGTTAGTTTTTTAATATTTGTTGTAAGCAGTTCGTTTATACAGGCTGCACCTTTTTGTTTACAGGGTTATCAGGATATTGCCAGTTAAAATAATTTTTTGCATTATTAAAGCAGATGTCCTTCACCATTTTGCCGATCCACTCAATATCGTTGGGCAGTTCGCCTTCTTCCACTTCTTCACCAAAAAGATTACACAACAACCGGCGGAAATACTCGTGACGTGGAAAGGACAGAAAGCTGCGGCTATCGGTCAGCATACCCACAAAACGGCTCAGCAATCCCATGTTCGATAAGGCATTCATTTGTTTGATCATGCCATCTTTTTGATCGAGGAACCACCAGGCAGCCCCATATTGCATTTTGCCTGCCACAGAGCCATCGTTAAAATTGCCGGTCATGGTAGCAAGCAATTCGTTGTCGTTTGGATTTAAATTATACAGAATGGTCTTGGTTAGTTTGTCGTTGCTATCCATTTTATTTAAAAACTTTGACAGCGATCTGGCCTGGCTGAAATCGCCTATAGAATCCCAGCCGGTATCGGGTCCTAATTTTCCCAGCATCCTCGAATTGTTGTTACGCAAAGCGCCCAGATGGTATTGCTGCACCCATCCCTTTTCCCAATCCCACCCGGCAAACTGCACCAGCATAAACGATTTAAACTGCAGATTTTCCTGCAGGGTCAGCTCTTTACCCGAACGCACCTTGCTAAAAATATCTTCAATCTCTTTTTGCGTATAGTCTTCGGCATATATCTGCTCAAGACCATGGTCGCTTACACCGCAACCATTGGCGGCAAAAAAGTCGTGGCGGGATTTTAGAGCCGCCAAAAACTCATCTAAGGTTCCAATGGATGTGTCAGCCGCGGTTTCCAGTTTTTTAACATAATTATTGAAGCTGGTGGCATTGTCAACATTCATCGCCTGGTCTGGACGAAAAGCAGGCAACACCGGAATTTCGAAATCCTCATGCGCCAATTGTTTATGAAATACAAGATCATCAACAGGATCATCGGTTGTGCAAACCAGCTTCACTTTCATTTTTTGCATCAAACCCCTTACGGCGAAATCGGGCATTTGCAATTGCGCCGAACATTCGTCATAGATTTCTTTAGCAGTGTCGCCGTTTAAAATCTTTTTTATTCCAAAATACCGCTGCAGCTCCAGGTGCGTCCAATGGTATAAAGGATTGCGCATTGTATAAGGAACTGTTTCTGCCCATTTCTGAAATTTCTCAAAATCGCTGCCGTTACCGGTGATGTATTTTTCATCTACACCATTGGCCCGCATGGCCCTCCACTTGTAATGGTCGCCATACAGCCACACCTGCGTTATATTCTCAAACTGGTGATTGCTGGCAATTTGTAACTGCGGTAAATGACAGTGATAGTCAATGATAGGCATATCTTTCGCATACCCATGGTATAACTTTTCAGCGGTTTTACTTTTGAGCAGGAAGTTGTCGTCAAGAAAATTTTTCATGTAGCAATAATTTTTTTCTTTGATAAATTAAGAGGCAATTGTATTCAATCGTTTTGCAGGTACAATATTAATTAACATACATTGGCAAATGGCCACCAACCTTTTAAAAAACGATTGAAATCAATTATTCAGGTTACTATCCCACCAATTGCAAATCAGTTACCTGTGCGCAGCACGGATATCTCCCTTTACAATGCTCAAATATTTGTCGGAAACAGCCTTGGCAAAACCAGGCAGCAAGGATAGATCAGTTTCCCAAAACGCCTGATCCTTTAGCACTGTTTCCACTAATGTGCTTCCACTGGCATTAGAATATAAGTTCGCAAACCACTCCGCCCGATCATCCTGCACAATGTAGGGCCGGCCATTTAACGTGCCCGTGTATTTGCCGTCTGTTAAACTAACCTGCATAAAAGCAATATATGCTGCAAACCCCAGCGACATTAACTGTGGCACTTCGCTGTATTTTTCATAGTGCTTTAGCAATGTCGGCAAATTCCGCATCTTCATTTTGCCTGAATATTGCACCGTGATACTTAACCATTGGTGCTCTATAAAAGGATTACGAAAACGGTCTATGACACTTTCTGCAAATTCTTTGGCATCATCTTCTGAAATGTCGTTACCCACAATGGTTGGCGCTATTTCGTGCAGCATCAGGTTTCTTACAAAACCCTCCATCTGCGCATCGTCCATGGCCTGCTTAACCGTGCCAAAACCGGCTAAAAATGCAAGCCCGCAGGTATTAGTATGTGTACCATTCAGCAGTCGCAATTTCAGTTCTCTGAACTTGTTGATGTCGGGGGCAATAGCTACGCCTTTATCCGTTTTATAAAATGAAAGCTTCTCTTTTATGGCGGCATTACGAGCCTCTATCGCCCAAAGGCTGTAGGGTTCGCTCATGATCATCAGGTCGTCGTTGTACTGGTATTTTTCCACAAACGCAGTTTTGTCTGCGGCCGGTAGTTTGCCCGGTACAATTCTATCGACCAGAGAATTGCAGAAGTGATTTGATTTCTCCAGCCAATCCATAAACGATGGACCCACCGAATTGAGATGGGCAAGTTCCAATAGGATCGATTCTAATTTTTCGCCATTTCCAACAATTAATTCAGTAGGCACAATGACCAATCCTTTAGATGGATCGCCATTAAAAACCTGAAAACGTTTGTATAAAAAAGCCAGCAATTTGCCGGGAAATGATTTTGGAGGCGCCGCATCAATTTTATCATCCTTTAAAAGCGCGATACCCACTTCGGTTGTATTGGAAATAACCACTTCCATAGCGGGATTGGAGGCACATGCCAGCACTTCGTGCCACTCATCGCTGGCAGACAATACCCTGCTGACCGATGCATTGATAATATCTTCCTCCACCTTTTTACCGTTCTGTAACCCGCGGATGCAATGCGTAAACAAACCATCCTGCGCGGCAAAAGCATCGGTGCCGCCTTGCGAAGTTGATTTTACAATGACCACTCTGCCATTAAAAATACCTTGCTTATTGGCTTTATCGATAAAATAATCGGGAAGGCCACGCAACAAAACACCTGTTCCAAACTGCAGCACTTTTTCGGGCAGGTTTAATAGTGCTGCCGTTGGTAATGATAAGCCTGGCTGAGATTGAATGGTTGCCAGCGTATCTCCTGATAATTTTTTCATTTGCTATATTTAAAGAGTGGTTGTATTAGTTTATTAATGACTGCAATTTAAAACCCATGACCGTGGCAGCCACCTGTTGCGACAATGGCTTCTGCGCCTGAAGACCGAAACCAATCATTATAAAACAAAAAACCAAAACGGTAATTCTCTTAATCATAATTATTTTTCTTCTAAAGATTTGCTACTGGCTCCATATTCGAACGTGGCTTTTTTCTTTGCAGCGCCAGCGTTGGTATTGATAAGTTTTATTCCCTTCGATTTATCGCCCGAAATCCCCAATAACACATCGGCGCTTTTAGTGTAACCAATATGATAGAATGTAATATTCTGGCTGTTATGAACCGATAAGACCGGATTGGTATCTTCCGTTATCAACTCAACATTCTTAAAGGTAATGTTCGAGCCTTCCGTCATATCAAGGCCCTGTTTTGCCTGCAGCACCATATCCTGCATAACAATATCCTTTACATTCATTTCGGGCAGACCAAGTACAAAAATGGCTTTTTCTGCACCCACACATACCACGTTTCTGACCGAAATTTTTCTAAACACTGGCGTTGTTTCATCTACCGGCAATGTTTCCACTTTGGGTGGCTCTCTTTTTTCGCCCGCCAACGGAACAGGATCTTTGGCGGCATAATACATATCGAATAAAATGGCTTCAGCAGCAATATCCTTCATAGTAATATTACTGATGTCTATGTTTTCAACAAGTCCGCCGCGGCCCCTGGTTGAATCCTTAATGAAAACATCTAATTTGACCGTGAATTTAATACCAAAAGCCGTCATGCTGAATTTATTTAAGCATCCCCTGGATAACATCATGCTCAAGCTATCCAGGGGATTCCGGGTCAGGCCCCAGAATGACGTCATCTCCTTTCCGATTATTCAAAACCGCAACCAGAGCCGTCGTCCCAGAGCCGTCATGCTGAATTTATTTCAGCATCCCCTGGAAAACACAAGCTAAAAAGACCCAGTCAAGCATCTCTCATTTTGGGTTGATTTAAATTTCGTAATTCCCAACTCCCCCTTCGGGGGATTTAGGGGGCTTCATTTATTAATGATGTGCTCCGCCAGATGGGGCATCATATTCCTAATATGTTTCAGAACCAATTGGGCCATCATGCGTGCGCCCAGCTCGTTAAAATGTGTATCATCTACTTTGCCCTTCGGGTAGTTTGGATGTTCCTTTTCGGCCAGGTGGTTAAACAACCATACCGAATTATCGGCGCCCATTTGCTGCAGTAACGCCATGCTGGTTTTGTTCAAATCAATCAATTGCACATTGCTTTCGGCAGCCACCTTGCGTACGAGGGCGGCATATGCCTCATGCGTATCCACCACCCGGCCACTTTCATCAAATTTGCGGCGGGCAACAGGTGTTATTAATATTGGGTTCGCTTTCTTTGCTCTTGTTTCATTTATATAATGCTGCAGGTTATTTTGAAATTCAACCTCGGTTGTAAAAGTGGCTTTTGTCGCCACTTCGTCGTTATGTCCAAACTGTATAAATGCATAATCACCTGCCTGCATATTTTCTGTTACCGGTTTCCATAGCCCTTCGGCAATAAACGATTTGGTGCTTCTGCCGTTTTTCGCCCGGTTATCCACCCTTACCGATGAATCGAAAAAATACACAAAGGGTATTCCCCATCCTGTTTTGGGGTAGGCTTTCACTTCTTTGGTAGCCATAGTAGAATCGCCAATCAGCCAAAGGGTGATTTTCTTGTCGCTGGCGGGGGAAAAAGCTACCAGTATGCAGCTAAAACATAAGAGCAGTTTTCTATTAACAAATTTTATTATCGCGATTGATTTAAAAATGTGAAAGCTATTTCATCTTTACCGGTATTTGCCAATTATTCAACCCTGAACCAATCAAAACCGGCATAAACGGAGTCGTTGATAATGTTTTGCCGGATACAAAACAAGCCCACCTTTGCGCCTTTCCATTTTTCCAGGCACGGCCACAAATGGATCATCACCCGATGTAAAGCTGTTGTTATCCTCGCTATAACTAAAATTACAAACACCACCCATTGTAACCTTTGCCCACAAATACACGGTTGTTTCTGATTAATCCCAGGTGCACAAAGTTCTTATTGCTGCATTAAAATCCAGCGCTGATTGGGTTTAAATTACCTGCGGCCACCGCCCGTTACCTGTTTTATTGATTATATTTAAAAACATTCTATTCACTCAAACTAAGAACCATGAAAGCAATCGGATTTAAACAATCATTACCCATTACAGATAAAAACAGTTTTATAGAATTTGAAACAGATAAACCATCACCCGATGGATACGATCTGTTGGTGAAAATAGCAGCCATATCGGTTAACCCGGTCGATTTTAAAATCAGGCAAAATGCTGCAAAAGATACAACGCTCGACACACCAAAAATAATTGGATGGGATGCCGTAGGAACAGTAGAAGCCGTGGGCGATAAAACTTCGCGTTTCAAAGTGGGCGACGAGGTGTACTATGCTGGCGACCTCACCCGCAGCGGCAGTAATGCCGAATACCAGTTGGTTGACGAACGCATTGTAGGCCATAAGCCCAAAAGCTTATCCGTAGCTGAATCAGCTGCCATTCCGTTAACAGGATTAACCGGCTGGGAATCGTTGTTTGACCGTATTAAGATTAATCCTGTAACCGACAAAGGCAAAACCGTTTTGATACTTGCCGGCGCCGGTGGTGTGGGTTCCATTGCCATTCAGATAGCAAAAAAAGTGGCCGGGCTAACCGTTATCGCAACTGCATCACGTAAAGATTCTGAGCAATGGTGTAAAGACCTGAGTTCCGACTTTGTGGTTAACCACCACAACCTGAAAGAAGAACTTGAAAAAATCGGCCACAGCCAGGTAGACTATATTCTGGATTTTGTGGACCTGGAAGGCTATTGGGAAACCGCCACCGAAATCATCAAACCGCAGGGGCATATCGTTTCTATTACCGGCAGCAGCAAACCCTTAAATCTTGATCTTCTAAAAGTAAAGAGTGTTACTTTTTCATGGGAGCTGATGTACACCCGTTCTATGTTCAAAACCGACGATATGGAAAGGCAGCATCAAATCTTAAATGAAATAGCCGACCTGCTTGATTCGGGAACAATTAAAACTACACTAACCACCACCCTGCAAGGCTTTACGGTAGAGAATTTAAAAAAGGCCCACGAAATGCAGGAGTCGGGAAAGACCATTGGTAAAACGGTGATATTGTTTTGAGAAGCTGTCTGATTTTTTTTGTTTCGGGCAGTTGTTCTTTTGGGAGGCTTTACTTGCGATGCTCCGTTTATCAGTAGCTTTATATGGCGACTGTAAGGGATTAGATATTATCAGGTAATTTTCATTCACAAATTGTAGTTGGTCAGGCGACCAACCTCGGCGAGCTTTTTATGGCAACTTAAGGTGTTAGAATGATTCCCCAAATGTAGTTGATCAGGCGACCAACCACGGCGAGGGTTGGTAAGGCTACCAGCTAAGGCGAGGCGGCCAGCCAAGGCGAATGTGCCATTGTAATAAAATGCAGAACAACAAATACCTCACCTTTACCCACCAGGGCGTTTTACAGAAAGTCTATAAAACGCCCTGGTTTTTTAATTTTGAAAAATATGTCGCTAAAATTTTCAAACATGATGGAACTGGGAACGATTGCTCCCGGTTTCACTTTACCGGACTCCATATCCGGAAAAACGGTTTCCCTTTCAGAAATCAAATCGGACATTTCAACTGTGATTATTTTTATGTGCATCCATTGCCCGTTTGTACACCATGTTAATGCAAAACTGGTGGAGGTGGCAAACACCTACCAGGCAAAAGGCGTCCGGTTTATTGCCAGTTAAGTTTATACTATTTTCTATAATAAAAAAAAATACCCTTGCGGTTCAGTAATCATATAGGAGTAACTTGCCTACACATTTTTAAGAAAATCAATAAATAACTTATGAAACGGATATTAAGTCGTGAAAAGAAAACTTTTGCACTCCTGTTCATCTTATTAGTATTAGCTTTTTTACAGCCAGCCATAGCTCAAAAAGCTGTTGATACTTCTACCATTGAGCGTGTAATGGGAATGAAAGGAAAGTTTAACAATGGTGAGTATAAAGTAACTATTGCGCAAAATGATTTGAGCGTAATGGTAGATGGCT
>JBBRCW010000060.1:0-23687 GCA_038204535.1 Chitinophagales bacterium
AAGGAATTTTTACAAACAAGCAACAGGATAAAGGAAAGTAATAGTTTAATCATTTTATATGTAAATTATTTTTCGGGACGATTTGCAAACTGACCAGTGAAATGCAAAAAAAATGTAGTCAATAGTTATTGATATGCTGGCCGGGCATTTGTTCTTTTGCCCCGTAATCCAACTGCTTCCTGTGGTGAATGTATGCACCCGCAATCAGCAATAAAATTGAAACGGCAAACGCAATACCTGCCCATAACCAGGACCGCTGATCGTAAACGGGCTGTTTAGGCAGGTCGATAGATAATTTCCTGAATTGTACGTCTTTCATCTTAAAATACCGGTTAAAAATATAGCGGCCATCAAAGCGAAAAATTTATTCGATTTTCTTACCCAACTTATAAATTTACTGGCCTGCCGCCAAATTTGTAATGGCTTTGTATTCATAAAACCCGGTGCCCGAAGGGGGCAGTTTTGCGGCTTGCACCATCGCTTTGGCTACTGTCCTTCCCTGTATTCCCTTATATTTTCTAAGGCTGCCAATAAGGAAAACACCCACCACCTTCATCACACCCTTTGCAAACAACTCCATTAATCTGAACTCTTTTCGCTCGCCCATTAAAAACGATGGCCTGAAAATATGCAGCGCAGGGTAATTCATTGCTTTGATGGCTTCTTCCGTTTCTCCCTTCAATTTTACATAAAAATTTGACGATGCGGCATTAGCGCCAGCCGACGACACCAGCAGGTATTTTGAAAATCCTGCTTTTAATCCAAATGCAGCGGCATCTGTCGCAATGCCATAATCAATGGAACGATACAGCGTTTTATCCCCTTTTACATTTTTCATAGTGGTGCCAATACAGCAAAATATGCAATCCCCCTTTCCCAGATTCGCAGCAAATTTTTCGGGATTTGAAAAATCGGTTACCACCACCTGAACTTTAGCATGGCTGGCATTAATTGGTTTGCGTACCAATAAACGAACCGTAGTAAAATTGCTGTCTTTTACCAATTCTTCTGTCACCAAATTGCCAATAAATCCGGTGGCACCCAGTACTACGGCGGTTTGTGCGTTCATAATTTGTTATTTTGCGGATTAATCATCTTCATGCAAATTCATCAAAATATTTCATTAAAAACTTACAACACTTTTGGCATCCAATGCTCCGCGGCCTGGTTTGCCAATTTTACTACGTTAGAAGAACTGGCAGAAGGTGTAAATTTTGCTTCAGAAAAAATCCATCTGCCTCAACTTATTTTAGGAGGTGGCAGCAACATTTTGTTTACGAAAAATTTTGGTGGCATTGTTCTTAAAAACGAATTGAAAGGAATTGAGCTTATCAAAGAGGATGAGGCACATTATTTTGTGCGTTCAGCGGCTGGTGAAAACTGGCACCAGTTTGTGCTTGTCTGCCTTGAGCAGAATTATGCCGGGTTAGAAAACCTTAGCCTGATACCCGGCAATGTAGGCGCCAGTCCAATGCAAAATATTGGAGCGTATGGCGTAGAAATAAAAGATGTGTTTTACGAACTGAATGCTTATCATCTGCAGGAAAAAAAGATGGTAACCTTTTCGGCAAACGATTGCGGGTTTGGTTACCGCGAAAGTGTTTTTAAAAGTAAATACAAAGGCCAGTTTGTTATTACCAGTGTAACATTCAGGTTATTGAAGAAACCCGTTTTTAACACCCTGTATGGCGCTATTCAGCAGGAGCTGGATGAAATGGGCGTAAAAGATTTAAGTATTCAGGTTATTTCAAAGGCGGTCATAAACATTCGCCAAAGCAAATTACCGGACCCCGCCGTTGTAGGAAATGCGGGAAGCTTCTTTAAAAACCCAACGATCCCCCTGCCTCAATTTGAAGCGTTAAAAATAAAGTTTCCAGGTCTGATAGGTTATTCGGCCGGTTACGATAAAATGAAAGTGGCTGCAGGCTGGTTAATTGAGCAATGCGGCTGGAAAGGATATAGAAGCGGCGACGCAGGCTGCCATGCAAAACAGGCCCTGGTTTTGGTGAATTATGGCCAGGCAGCCGGGCAGGATATTTTTAATTTATCAACAGAAATAATGCTAAGCGTACAAAGTAAATTTGGCATTTTGCTGGAGCGGGAGGTAAATATTTTATAAAGAATTCTCAGTTTCTTTTATTTTAATACGCAACGGTTTAATGAAAAGTTTTGTCAGTTTATTCTAAAATAAATTGTCATGAAGTATGTTAGCATGCTGCTCATTAGCGTGCTGCTGGTATATTCAGCCAGCGCACAGGATCGTATTTACCGTAAAAACGGGCAGGTGGTTACAGCCAAAATAATAGAAATTGGTTCGACCGATGTAAAATATCGATTAGCACAAAGTTCAGAAGAATTAGTGTATGTATTAGAAAAAGACCGGATCTCAAGGATTGTCTTTGAGAATGGCTCCGTTGAAAAATTCACGACCGATTATAAAGATCCGGAACAATATACCGGCCAGTTAAAAAAAGCTATTAAAATTGATTTTTTTGGACCGCTGCTCGGTTATACACAGGTAACCTTTGAGAAAAGCACAGGTGTTGCCAGAAGTTATGAAATAAGCCTGGGCATAATTGGCGCAGGCAAAAATCAACAATTAGACTATTACTACAATTCAATGCAACTGGAAAAAAAGAGCCCTTTTGGAATATATGCGGCGGCGGGTTATAAGTTCAATAAACTACCTAATTTTCTTTTTGGCCGTACCCGTTTAAGTCATTTAATGCAGGGATCTTATGCCAAACCTGTTTTTTACATTGGACATTACGGTGAAAACCGCCTGGCCTATAAAGGCAGCAATCAATACGAATTGGAAAAACAGAAAATAACTTTCGCCGCACTGCAGATAGAACTGGGCAAGCAATGGGTTTTTGGCGATCAGTTTTTGATTGATATGTATTGGGGCCTTGGTTATGGAATTGATAATAAAAAAGAAAGCGGTAGCAACAAAATTGCATCCACAGCTTATAATTATTCAAACGCCCGTTTGGGTAATAATCTTGCGCTGTCGGCCACCTTTGGTTTAAAGGTTGGTTTGATGATTAAATAATCAGCTCCGGAGAATTTTATCTTTTAAATAATATTTGCCGCTTAATATCCCCACGGCCAGCCGCAACTAAAATAAATTCTAAAAAAAAACAGCTTGTTATCCTGTTGCATAACTTCGGCCTACATTTTTGTTAACCTGTTATGCAAATTCGACTTTTTATTTTATGTTCTTGCTTGTGGCTGTTTTCGTGTTCTGCGCCCAAAACGGAAAATCCGCACATAGAAATTGTTACCCGGTTTGGCGATATTGAACTGGAACTTTATCCTAAAAAAGCGCCCAAAACCGTGGCGGCCTTTTTATCCTACATCGATTCGGGTTATTACAATCGTTCAAATTTTTACCGGGTGTTAAATAGGGAGAACCAAACGATAGACTCCTGGAAGGCTGAATTTATTCAAGGTGGCTTATGGAGAACAAATAACAAACTGGCGACAACTTTAAAGGGTATAGCCCACGAAACAACCCGGCAAACGGGTATTAAACATATCAATGGTGTTATATCCCTGGCCCGATATGCGCCGGGAACCGCCACCACCGAATTCTTTATAATGGTGGGCGACCAGCCAGGCTTTGACTTTGGCGGCGAAAATAATCCAGACGGCCAGGGTTATGCAGCATTTGGAAAAGTGGTAAAAGGCTGGGAGGTGCTTGATAAAGTTTATAATCAACCAGACCGCAACCAGGCTTTTGATCCGCCGGTGCATATTTTTAAAATTGTTAGAAAATAGGTTCATTGAAATTGCCAATTCCCGGGGTGATACCGAAACATTCAGTTGTTGAAATAATTACAAAATCAAATTGTCCTCTCCGCTAACTGCCGGTCATCGCAACATGGGTTTGGGCGGTATCCTGGTTTTCATAACTGATTTTCTCCTGCTTATAGTCACATCGAAATAGCCACACGCCAATATGATTGTCTTAACTAACGTAGCACTGGGAACGGGCCTTGCTTGGCCCATTTTAACTTATATGAATGCGCTGCATTTAGCCTTCAAAAAAAAAATTATTTATCTTTCAGCAATTGAGAATCAATAATACCCGGCCGTTCCGTTCAAAAAGCCTTTGAATTAATGGTATAGTTTTTTTATTGCTAACCATGTAAATTGAATTGCGGTTAAAAAACAATTTTTCATTATATTCTCTACACCCTTAGCACTGCGAAGGGAAATTTATTAACCAATCATACCTGGCAACAGGTATTTTTAAAAATCCTTTTATTATGGCTGCAACCTCTACTGTGTTAGACGACAAACTACATTGGTACAAAGACGCAATTATTTACGAACTGCACATTAAGGCTTTTAAAGACAGTACCGGCGAAGGGATTGGTGATTTTGAAGGGCTTATTCAACAATTGGATTACCTGCAGGATTTAGGTGTAACAGCCATTTGGGTGTTGCCTTTTTACCCCAGCCCTTTAAGAGATGATGGGTACGACATATCGGATTATTACAGTATCAATTCCTCGTACGGAACCATGGAACAATTTAAGCGGTTTTTAGCCGAAGCGCATAAACGGGATCTGAAGGTTATAACCGAGCTTGTTATTAATCATACCTCAGACCAGCATCCCTGGTTTCAAAGGGCACGCAGGGCACCCAAAGGTTCTCCTGAAAGAGAATATTACGTTTGGACCGATAACCCGGAGCAATTCAAGGAAGTAAGGATCATCTTCCAGGATTTTGAGGCCAGTAACTGGTCGTGGGATCCTTTGGCGCAACAATATTACTGGCATCGCTTTTTTCATCACCAGCCCGACCTTAATTACGATAATCTGCTGGTGCAGGAAGAAGTTTTTAAAGTTATTGATTATTGGTGTGCTATGGGGGTTGATGGCTTTAGGCTGGATGCAGTGCCGTACCTATACGAACGTGAAGGCACCAATAGCGAAAACCTGCCTGAAACCCATGTGTATTTAAAGAAATTACGGGCACATGTCGACGCTAATTTTCCCGGAACTGTTTTACTGGCTGAAGCCAATATGTGGCCGGAAGATTCAGCTTCCTATTTTGGAGATGGCGACGAATGTCATATGAACTATCACTTTCCGGTAATGCCACGCATGTTTATGTCGCTGCAAATGGAAGACCGCTACCCCATTACGGATATTTTCGAACAAACGCCTGAAATTCCTGACACCTGCCAATGGGCCATCTTTTTGCGTAATCACGACGAGCTGACCCTCGAAATGGTTACTGACGAAGAACGCGATTATATGTATAAGGCTTACGCCAAAGATCCCAAGGCAAAGATCAACCTCGGCATCCGGCACCGGCTGGCGCCTTTAATGGACAATAACCGGCGAAAAATTGAACTGATGAATTTTCTGCTGTTTTCGCTGGCCGGCACACCTGTTATTTATTATGGTGATGAAATTGGAATGGGTGATAATTTTTATCTCGGCGATCGCGATGGCGTTCGCACACCCATGCAATGGTCGCCCGACCGCAATGCCGGCTTTTCACATGCCAATCCGCAAAAATTATATCTGCCGCTGATTTTAGATTCAGAATATGCATATGAGGCGTTGAATGTGGAGGAACAAAGCAAAAACCCTTCTTCGCTGCTGTGGTTTATGAAGGGGATCATCAACATGCGAAAAAAGTTTAAAGCCTTCAGCCGCGGCGACTTAAAATTTCTTTATCTCGAAAATCCCAAGGTGCTGGCTTTTACAAGAACATACCTCGACCAGACGATCATGGTTGTGGTTAACCTTTCGCGGTATGCCCAACCGGCGCAAATTGAGTTGGAAGAATTTAAAGGATATACCCCGGTTGAAGTGTATAGTAAAAACAAGTTCCCGATAATTAAAGAGACCCCCTATTTCTTTACATTGGCAGCTCATGCATGCCACTGGTTTGAATTGCGGAAAGCCGCCTACGAAATATCGGATCATAACACCTTGCCTATGATATCGGTTAATGGAATTGATGACCTTTTGGCGGGCGATGTAAAGGAGGAATTGGAAGGCGCCATTTTAGGTGAATACTTTCAAAAGACACGATGGTTTACCGGGCTTGGAAGGCCGATATATAGTTTGGAGATAAAGGAACATTTTCGCTTTCCATTAAAACCGCACGATGCGTTGTTCCTGTTTATTGAAGTAACCTACGAAAGCGGCTTACCCGAAATGTACCAATTACCGGCTTGCATTATACCGACCGATGTCTCAAAAGCCCATCCATTTGAACCGGAAGCCATTATTTGCCGTGTAAAAGTTGGCCAAAAAGATGCCTTGCTGGTTGATGCGCTTTACATGCCTTCTTTGCAAAAAAAGATCTACAAGTCGATGGCAAAACAAGAGTTTATTGCTTTACATAACAGCGAAATCGTATTTAGAAGCAAGGGCGCAATACCCGAACATTTGCAGGAAACCAAAGAGATTAAATCTAAAATATTGCCCACCGAAGATTTTAATAGCTCGATCAATTATGACAATAGGTTCTTTTTAAAGTTTTACCGCCAGGTAGATCGTTCAATAAACCCTGATGTTGAATTAACCCGCTTCTTAACCAATGAGATCAATTTTTCATCAGTACCCGATTACCTGGGAGCAATTGAGTGGCAGTCTAATAAACAAAACACCATGGTTTTGGCAATGATGCAGGACCTTGTTGAATATCATGGAAATGGCCGCACTTACATGTTTGAACGGCTAATCAATTTTTCGGAAAGAATTGTAGCCCGTAAAACTCATCCCAGCTACAAAGTTGAAAACACCTTGACCAGGCCATTAAATTACGACGACCAGCCGGATGATATGAGGGAATTTATTGGCGGATCTATTTCTGAAGGAACCAGGCTGCTTGGTGTTCGCACCGGCGAAATGCACAAAGCATTGGCATCGGGTACAGGGCTGCCCGATTTTAAGCCCGAAGAATTTTCGCTGCATTATCAACGTTCCTTATTCAGCGGCCTGCAGTCACTGGTAAGAGTAGCTTTTCAAAACCTGGTAAAACAGGTAAGTACTTTACCCGAAGAATGGCGGCCGGAAGCGTATGAATTATTAAGTCGTAAAAACGAGATACTAGCCACCCTTAAAAAAATATACGCAAAAAAGATAGACGTAACCCGCATTCGCATACATGGCAACTACCAGTTGCGCCGCGTAATATTTACTGGTAAAGACATTGCCATCCTCGACTTTGGCGGCGACCCAACCCGCAGCTATAGCGAACGCCGAATAAAACGATCGCCGTTGCGCGATGTGGCTGGTATGATCCGCTCGTTATTCTACGCAGGTTATGAGGGCCTCATTTTAGATAAAAAACTAAGAAAAGAGGATGTAATAAAACATGAACCCTTTGCTGAAATGTGGATTCACCATGCGACAGGCTATTTTTTAAACGCCTATATGGAAACCGTAAACGGTCATGATTTTGTACCCGATAATTTGACCGATTGGGATGTAGTTTTACAAACCTACTTATTGGAAAAGGCTTTATATAGTTTAAACTATGAGTTAAACCACCGGCCCGATTATGTACTTGTGCCGATGCGTTTCATAAAGGCAATTTTAAAATAGACAACAGCCTCCGAAATAAATAACGGGGGCTGTTTCTTATTAGAAGGTTCGCTGCTGCTCAGAAGTCGCCTTATTTTATTTACGATTTCTTTTAATATTATTAAATCTGACCGTAAACAATCATCTCTGTTTTCGGAATGGTTATGCCCGTAGAATGCTATAGTTTTGCCAACTTTTTCACTAGTGCCATCATCAACCTGCAATGCGTCAATTTATTCCCGGTATTCTGTTTGCGGCTTTATGGGCATCCGCTTCAGTGGCAACCAAATTGGGTATTGCCGTTGCTGATCCGTTAATATTGGCCACTACCAGATTCTTTATTGCCGGCACTGCCATGTTGGTATTTGCCTATGTGTTTACATCAGACAAGAGACTGCCAAAAGGCAATGAATGGAAACAGCTGCTACTATTTTCGGTATTAAATACGAGTATTTATTTAGGTGCTTTTGTATTAGCGCTCAAGCATGTTTCGGCCGGTATTGGCAGTTTATCTACCGCCACCAATCCATTGTTTATTATGGTAATGTCGGCCTTTTGGCTAAAACGAAAATTAAAGCTGACAGAAGTCACCGGGCTGATATTGGGACTATTTGGCGTGGCCCTTGCATGTTATCCGCTTTTGTTAAACAGTTACGCTACCATGGGCGGATTGCTGATTTTGTTGGTTGGGATGATTTCGGTATCGGCAGCAACAGTTTATTATGCCGGCATTTCGTGGACGCTCTCTACACTGGTAATTAATGGCTGGCAGGTGTTTTTGGGTGGTGTGGTTCTACTGCCCTTTACATTAGTCAGTGCCGACTTTACTCAATCGCACTTTAATCCACAGTTCTGGCTGTCAGTTTTCTGGCTTATTATCCCCGTATCTATCATTGCAATGCAATTGTGGTTTTACTTAGTTAAAATAGATCCGGTAAAAGCATCGCTATGGATATTTTTGTGCCCCATTTTCGGCTTTGCCAACTCGTATGTTTTGCTGGGCGAACCCATTACCTGGCACACCTTTGCAGGCACCGCGTTAGTGATAGCAGGTTTATACCTGGCACAACGCGAAAATGTAATCAAACGGTGATAATAGTATTTATCAATTAACCAGGGATAATTAATCCCGACGCAATTGCACACTTTTTCTGTGTTATGATTTTCTCAGTCCATTGGGCCGGGGATAAAATAGTGTTTCAGACTTCAGCCCAACATGTGACACAAAATGTTTTTTTGACAAAAGCCATAGCACCAAACGAAAGTATACCCCGTACGAAAGTAACGGAGCATTATAAATTTGATCAAAATACCTACCTATTTCCGTTTTTAACCAAAATGCCCGCTAAAGAGCAGGCATTTTAGACAAAACTTTTTAAAAGAATGATCACATTTTCTTGAAAACAGAAATACGATCGTTCGAAACCTTTAAGATCATTTTATCCCGGTGGCTCTCAACCGTCATAAAGTAGAAAAACTGGTCCGTGTCTTCGTAAGAAATCAGCTCGGTTATTTTGTAACCCGCATATTTTTCTGAAAATGACTTACGGGCATTTCCGGGCAAATCTGAAAATCCGGCCAATTTGCAAGTGGCGATCTTTGTTCCATCGTTGTCGTAAAATACCTCTGTTTGAACGGCATCTTTTACAAAAGTGGCGCAATTCATGCCAGATTTAATACTCCATTTAACATTGCTAATTCCTTTAAAATCCTTCTCAAACGTGTTAATTGCCCTAACACTTACTTTAATTGCATCGCTTGCAGTTGCGGTTCCCATGCCGGCCAGGCCTATAAATACGGCCAATAGTAGCTTTTTCATTTTTTATAGTTTTTTTGGTTAAATGAATAATTACAAGACAAAGCTATGTACTATGTATAGCATAGTATATTGTTTTACCATGAACGGTAAAATGATTATATAACTGGTAATGCTGCTGCGGGGACTTATAATAATGGCGATTGGGTTGGCCTAATAGTTGAAGGTAGCTGAGTAAGTAAACCTTTTCAACACCAACAAAATGTTATTATGAAAATGTCAAATCAAACATGTAAGGCTTTTCTAACAGGATGGATACTACTGTTAAGTCATCAGGTGCTATTGGCACAAAACGAAGTTTCGTCAAAAGTGGTAACCACCACCACAACTTCAAAAACGTGGTATGCGGAGCCGTGGGCCTGGGCGCTGGGGGCCGGGGTAATAATTTTACTACTGGTAATTTTTTCGAGGAGAGGTTCCTCAAGCCCGGATCGGGTAGAACAAGTGACCGTTACCAAAACCAGCAGTTCCGACAACTAGCTTTTCGTCATTGCACCTAATTCAAAGAGGCAGCCTGGTAAGGCAGCCTCTTTGAATTTTATTGAACAACTTTACTTTACCAGGCTAGTTTCAATGTATTGTTCCTACGGTCAACGTCTGCCAAACGCATCGACGGATCGATTTGCACCTGGGTAATTTCGGTCAGTTTTCTGTCGGTGCTAAATACATAAGTTGGCCTGGTCCAAATCCATTCTTCATGCACAATTCTGTTAATTGAATCTTCTGAAGGCTTTATGCCATACATTACATTCAAGGGCATGTAATGCATTTCGTGGCTGCCATCTTTAAAGGTAAGTTGAACATCAACAGGCATAGGCAATTCACCAATGCGCTTAATTCTAATATTTGTCTTCCCCCCCACTTCCCACAGACTATCTATTGAATAGTTAATGGTCTTGGTGGTGTACATCCAAAATTCTTTGTACCAGTCCAGCTCCATGCCACTTGCCTTTTCGGCCACACGTATAAAATCGTTGGGATTCGGATGCTTATATTTCCATTCGTTATAGTATTGCAGCAGTATATTGTCGCGTACCTTATCGCCCACTATGTAACCCAACTGCGACAGAAAAACAGCGCCTTTTGAATATGCCGCATTGCTGTAGCCATAATTGGAGCTAAAAAAATCAGCGGGTGTGCTCATCGGCTCTTCATAACCGCTTTGAACCAGCCGGTAATATCCTGCATAGTTGCCTTCCTGCTGAAAACTCTCCCTTCCTCTAAGAACGGACATAATTCTTTCCGACGCATAATTGGTAAACCCTTCATCCATCCAGGGATATAAAAATTCGTTGGTTCCCAGCATTCCCTGGTACCAGCTATGCATCCATTCGTGTATGGCAGTGCCAATACCCGCGCTCTTTATAAGCGTAGCCATCGGATATTCCATTCCGCCATCACCGCCCTGTATAAAAGAATAATTTTTATAAGGATAGGGGCCAAAGGTTTTTGCTATATAAGGATAGGCGAGTGCTGCTGTATCTGCAACTTTTTGCCAGAGCTCCTTTAAACTGTCCACATTTTTATAAACAATATACAAAGTGGGGCCATCGGGCAGCTCCTTTTTTATCATTGTATAATCAGGGTCGGCCGCCCACATAAAATCGTGTACGTTGCTTGCAGAAAACTTCCAGGTATTAGTATTACCAACGGGTTTGGCAATTTTAAGCTGAGGTGTTGAATAGCCAAATCCTATCTGGTTGGGGTTTTGCAATGTGCCTGTGCCTGCTACCATGTAATTTTTATCGAGGGTGATGTTGACGTTATAATCTCCCCATACGCCATAAAACTCTCTGGCAACATATGGATTGGCATTCCAACCCTGGTAATCGTATTCAGCCATTTTTGGATACCATTGGCTCATACTATAACGAATGCCTTCTGTATTATCGCGGCCGCTGCGCCGCACCTGCAGGG
Organism: Chitinophagales bacterium; assembly: GCA_038204535.1. Taxonomy (GTDB): domain Bacteria; phylum Bacteroidota; class Bacteroidia; order Chitinophagales; family Chitinophagaceae; genus Segetibacter. The sequence continues at coordinate 11,290 of JBBRCW010000060.1, forward strand.
GAACCTGGGCCTGAAAGCCGACCTGCATGCTGGTTTTAGATTTGGGTAATATCGGCTTATCCAAAACAACTTCTAATATAGTTTCATGTTCTTTCAGTAATTGGTGCTTACCGTTAACAGAAACATATTCCACCTTTTGATACCCAATTTCGTTGTTCTTTAAATTTAATATCCTATCTCTTACACGGGGATCCCAATCCTGCACATCGGTGCCCTGACGGCTTTTGCCCAGTATGGTTTTGCCCAGTTCGTGGCTGCGTGCATCCATGATGCTGTTGGGTTGAAATGCATTCCAATACGCATGAAAAAACAAGCGGGTAAGCGTGTCGGGAGAATTATTGAAATAATCGATCTTTTCAATTCCCTTTAAAATATTGGTTGCCACGTTGAGGTTTACATCCATATCGTAAACGATCCGCTGCTGCCATCTGTCAGGTTGCCCGAAAGCTACCCCAAATAAACTCATCGCTAAAAATCCTGCCAAAATTCTCTTCATATTTTGCTGTGCTGATTAAAAACTAAAAATTCATATCGTCTTTTACCAATTGACCCCGGTCGGTAAAATACAAAACACGTTTGGTGATGCTGCCTTTTCTTGTAGCCACAACTTTATACAATAACCCTTTTTCGTGATCATTTGTTTCGGTAATGTCTGAAATGGAATAAGCGGCATATTTACTCTTGTTAAATCCATCTTTTACACTGGATGGAAGTTTTAAGATAGCAACTTTGCGCTCTGTTTTTAACCACTCGCCTTTTGTCGAATAAGACACCCTGAGTTCTTCATTATTTTGATCAAATTCTGCCTGGAATGAGGTGATTTTGTCTTTCCAGGATACATGGGTCGCTTTTGGAAACCGCACAATAAAACTATCGGTCACAACCGATGGAATGTCCCTGAACTGGGCATCAGCGGAAAAAAAGATTGCTGACATAAAGAGTGCAGCAAGAAATTTCATCTTCATTTGTAAAAAATTAGGGTGTGTCGGATTAATTAATCAGGCTCATTTAATTCATGGCAGACATCGGCAGCCAATTGCTTTTTTGACCGCTCCTTTCCTTCTACCACAATAACGATTTCGCCTTTTACGTTTTTTTGTGAAAAATATTCGCAAACATCGTGCAAAGTCCCCCGCTTTGTTTCCTCAAACATTTTTGTTAACTCGCGGCTAACACTACACGCACGTTCTTCGCCGAAATAAGTCATAAATTCCTGCAAAGTTTTAACAAGTCGCATTGGGCTTTCATAAAAGGCCATGGTGCGTTCTTCGTGCGCCAATAGTTTTAATAACGTTTGTCTTCCCTTTTTTAAAGGCAAAAAACCTTCGAAGCAAAACCTGGAAATTGGCAGCCCGCTGTTTACCAATGCCGGAATAAATGCGGTTGCGCCTGGCAGGCATTCCACTTTAATGTCATGTTTGGCACATTCTCTCACCAGCAAAAATGCAGGATCAGATATTCCGGGGGTGCCGGCATCGGTTATTAAGGCAAATGTTTTACCCGCAGCAAGCTGTTCAGTTATATGTTCAACAATTTTATGTTCATTATGCTGGTGGTAAGGGCTAATTGGTTTAGATATATTATAATGCTGTAAGAGCTTTGAAGAAGTACGGGTGTCTTCTGCCAAAATCACATCCACACTTTGCAGAACTTCCAGCGATCGAAGCGTTATGTCTTTCAGGTTTCCTAAGGGCGTGGGAACGAGGTAAAGCATTTACTTGAAAATTGTTTAAATAAGGGCAATTGAAAATGACGATTGATCATTTATCAAATCAGCCAATTCTCAAATTATAAATTCACCATTTCTATTTCATAAAACTCCATTACGGGGTTGGCCAGAAGTTTCTTACTTGCTTGTTCTGCTATTTGCCTGGCTTTTTCTTCGGTGTTGGCCTCGATATCCAATGTAATGTGTTTACCGATACGTACATCCTGCACTGAGCTGATACCGAGATTTTTGAGGCCACCCATAACCGCCTTGCCCTGCGGATCTAAAAGGTCTTTTAACGGCATTACTTTAATTTGAACGTGATAAGTCATATACAATATTTGAGGTGCGAAGTTATTAATTGGGGCCCATAAAAAGGCAGTTGAATTCTACAGGAATCAACATAAAAGGAATTACCGTTTTTGTAAATAAATCAATGGCAATTAATGGCTGTGTGCCTTTTTACGCTTTGGCGATATCGGGGGTTGACGGTGGCATAGCCAGCGACAAAACTACATAGGCTATAAAAATGATCGGAACCGCCATCCATTTAAAAAGAAGTGCGGCAACAATGCCAATTGCCACTAATATTATTTTTGGAAGATTAGAACGAACCGAATAATCGCTCATCTTCAGCGACATCATGGGCAAGGTTGACACCATCAGGTAACTAACCGAAACCACGATGGCAAACCAAAACCAGGGGTTCAATAAAATTGAAATAATCCAGGCGGAATCACTGTACCAATAAATAAGCGGAAAAGCCGCTATGAGAATGCCGGCTGCAGGTATAGGAACACCCCTAAAACCTGTAGACTGAACAGTATCAACATTGTACCTTGCTAAACGAAAGGCGCCTGCGCAAGGCACTAAAAACGCCGGTATTAAATACCATGACGAAATATCGAGGCCATTTTGATTTTGTGCAAAAGCCAGTCGAAGAAACTGGTAAATGATCATACCCGGCGCTACGCCAAAACTTACCACATCGGCCAGGCTGTCTAATTGCTTACCCATTTCGGAGGTCACTTTGCAAAGCCGCGCCACCAATCCGTCAAAAAAATCAATCACTGCCGCAAGGCCAATAAACAACGATGCCATGTAGATTTTTTCGGGCAGCTTCAGAAACAACTCCCCTTCGTTACCCACAGTAGTGACTATTCCATTTTGAAGAATGACAGTAATGGCCATACAGCCAAAAAATAAATTTATGAGGGTGAAAATATTTGGTACACTTTTCATAGTAATCACTAATACGGGTAATAGGTCAGGTGTTAAAATCCATTTTGGAAATATAAATCATCCTTTGGCTATTAACACCATTGATTTATTTCTTCATTAACTTTTCAATCTCATCCACTTCAATGGGTATCGACTTCATCAGGTCTTTATTACCGTTTTTGGTGATCCAAAAATTGTTCTCTATCCGAACGCCCATTTGTTCTTCTTCAATATAAATTCCGGGTTCAATTGTAAATACCATCCCCTCTTTTATTGGTTCGGTTTTAGTGCCAAGGTCGTGTACGTCTATGCCCAGGTGATGCGAAATGCCATGATACAAATATTTGCGATACGCCTTGTTTTCTTTGTCTTCGTTCTTTACATCTGCTTTGGTAAGCAAGCCAATTTTTATAAACTGTTTGGTGGCTTCGTCGCCCACCCTATCGGTATAATCTACAATAGAAATTCCCGGTTTTAAAATGCCTTTCGCATACATATGCAAATGAAGGCAGGCGTTGTACACTTCTTTTTGCCTTTTGGTAAACACGCCGTTAACTGGTATGGTACGTGTTAGATCGGATGCATAGTGACCGTATTCGGCGCCAAAATCCATTAAAATCAATTCGCCATCTTTACATTCAGCATTATTAGAAACATAGTGTAAAGTACGTGCACGGTCGCCGCTGGCAATAATGCTTCCATAGGCTTCGCCTTTGGCGCGGTTACGCAGAAATTCGTGCATGATCTCTGCCTCAATTTCGTTTTCCATTACGCCAGGTTCAATATACTTCAACAGCCGCCTGAATGCCTTCTCAGTAATAGAAGCAGCATGCGAGATCACCTCCACTTCATAGGCGCTCTTAATAGCACGCAATTTCTTTAAAATCTTAGCCGATCTTTCGTATTGATGCAAGGGATACCTTTCCCTCATTTGTCTTATAAACCGGTAATCGCGTGTTTCAATTAAACTAGACTTTCGGTCGTTTTCGTTGGTGTTTAGGTAGATGTGATCTGCCAGGTGTATCCATGGCTGCAGTAAAGCATCAAGGCTGTCGAGCCAGACAATTGTTTTGATACCAGAAATTTCGGTGGCTTCGTGCGCTCTTAATCTTTTACCATCCCACTTTTCTTTTATTTCTATGGGGCGAACCAAAACAAGCACTTCACGGTATTTGGCATCGGGGTTATCAGGAAAAAGAATCAACATGGTATCTTCCTGTTCTATTCCGGTTAACCAATACAGATCGCTGTTGGGTACATACCTGTACAATGCGTCGCCGTTCGAAGGCATTTCATCGTTACTATTAAAAATGGCAATACTCCTGCCTTTCATTTCGCTAACAAAGCGCTTGCGGTTTTCAATAAAAATACGGCTGTCGAGCATCAAATGTTTCATGTAGGTATTTTGGCAGCTGCAAGATACAAGTTTGACCATATAAAAAAAGCCGCCTTACATATGAAGGCGGCTCCAATAATACCATGCAGGTTCAATATATTATTCTATCACTTCAATGTCTTTTTTGTATTTATTTTTATTAAATACAAAGGTATCGTCGGCAATTGAGGCTTTTGTATTGATGTTTTTTAAATTGAACTCAATGGTATTGCTGCTCTTGTCGAGGATTTTTGCCCGGGTAATCATCATTTTTGCCTTATCGACGAAAAGATTTACGCTCTGATAATTTTTCCTTTTATCAACCGGCAACATTTGAATTTCATAAAAACTACCTGCCGATGAAACCAGCTTATAGGCAAAATCCTTATCGTAAAAATTAGTTAATAATTTCTGAGGTGTCAATGCCTGGTCGTTTTCATCGTTGGAAGTAACGGTCACCTCATTGGTGCCATTGTAATTCCAGGTTTTGTCTCCATTGCTAAAAATTTCGCCCTCACCCTGCTTAATATAGTATTTATCTCCTTTTATTGAAATATTACCGTTAACGGTACTGTTTGTTTTACCTGTTCGCGCTTTGGAGATATAGGTAAAGTTGGCTGTAATTCCTTTTAATCCTTTCATTTTAGCGCTTACCTGGTCTAAGATCTTTTTTGCATTAGGGTCGTTGGCGGCACTAACGGTGTATGTAAAAACCGATAAGGCCATCAATAAGGTGTACATTTTCTTTATCATCATATTCTTTTTTAAAGTTGCAAGTCCAGGTCTAATTATTAAAGATCGTTTTTAAATAACAACCGGCATCAACTGGTTATAACCCGCAAAAATTCAGGACAATGTTTTCAAACGACATGCCATTATGAACCGGTTTCAGGAATTCTAACTTTTTTTAACAGTTCCCTCCTGTTTTATTCAAATCCCCGTAAAATATCCTCCAAATCCATATCAGTTTTAACCTGCACTTCTCTGGCTTTGCTGCCCTGGTTAGGGCCGACAATTCCTGCTGCTTCCAATTGGTCCATCAAGCGACCGGCCCGGTTGTAGCCCAGTTTCATGCGGCGTTGAATTAACGAGGTACTGCCCATCTGGCTGCTCACAATCAGCTTTGCGGCATCTTCAAAAAGTGGATCGCGGTTGCCGCTGTCAAAATCCCTGCTCTCCAGTTCTTTTTCATCCACATATTCAGGCAACAAAAACGCCTCGGGATATCCGCGCTGGTCGCCAATAAACTCGCAGACCTTATCCACTTCAGGGGTATCTACAAAGGCGCACTGCAAACGGGTGATGTCTCCATTATAACTGATCAGCATGTCACCCTTGCCTATTAACTGTTCGGCGCCGCCTGCATCTAAAATTGTTCGGCTATCAATTTTGCTGGAAACTTTAAACGCAATACGGGCGGGGAAGTTTGCCTTGATAGTACCGGTTATGATATTTACCGATGGTCTTTGCGTTGCTATAATCAGGTGTATGCCGACCGCCCTGGCCAACTGCGCCAATCGTGCGATAGGCATTTCCACTTCTTTACCCGCCGTCATAATCAGGTCGGCAAACTCATCTACCACCAACACAATAAATGGAAGAAACTGGTGTCCTTTTTCGGGATTCAGCCTTCGGGCGATGAACTTTTCGTTGTACTCTTTTATGTTTCTGCATCCCGCTTCCTTTAAAAGGTCGTACCGGTTGTCCATTTCAATACAAAGGGCATTCAGGGTATGAATAACCTTTTTGGTATCGGTAATGATTGATTCTTCTTCGCCTGGCAGCTTTGCGAGAAAATGTTTCTCAATCACCCGGTAGATGCTTAATTCCACCTTTTTAGGATCTACCAGCACCAACTTTAATTGCGAAGGATGCTTTTTGTATAGCAACGAAACGAGTATGGCATTTAAACCAACTGACTTTCCCTGCCCGGTGGCACCCGCCATTAACAGGTGCGGCATGGTTGCCAGATCTACAATAAAGTTTTCGTTATCTATCTTTTTACCAATGGCAATCGGCAACGAAAACGTGTTGTTCTGAAACTTATCAGAAGCCAGCAAAGTCTTCATGCTTACGACTGACTTTCTAACATTGGGCACCTCAATACCAATCGTGCCCTTTCCCGGGATAGGTGCAATAATACGTATGCCCAATGCCGCCAGGCTTAATGCGATGTCGTCTTCCAGGTTTTTGATCCGGCTTATGCGGATACCTGGTGCAGGTACAATTTCGTACAAGGTAACCGTTGGGCCTACCGTAGCGGCTATGCGCTGTATAGTTATATCGTAATTTTTAAGGGTAGAGATGATCTGGTTTTTATTGCTTTCCAGTTCAACCGGGTCATGCACTATTTTTTCGCTTCCATGCGTTTCAAGCAGGTTGAGTGTAGGGCTTTTATAATCGCGCAGCTCCAGGGTGGGTTCATAGGGATCTAATTTAACCGGCTTTGGTTTTGGCACAAAATCATCTTCCTCATCCTCTTCATTCTTATCGCCATCAAATTCCTTTATTTCAAGCGATAAATTATTGGCGGGATTTGTTGTTTTGGCTGGCGGATCGGCGTGAAGCGCATAGGTGGGAATTTCGTTCATTAAATCATCCACAGGCGCATCCTCCTGTGCTTCTCCCTTTAGTTCAAGCGGAAATCTATTATCCTCTTCAGCCGGGCTTTCCGGCTCATCGGCTTCTTCATTTAATTCTTCTTTTTCTACAATGGTGAATTCAGGTTCAGAGAAAGAATTTTTATCCTTTGGCATAATGACCACAATGCCTTTGCCTTCGTTCTTTAGTTTGTTGTTTGAAACCAATGGCTCTTTTTCAATATACAACATGCCGCCTTCTTCGGCTGCATCCTGCTTGTACAGGTCATTTACTTCCATACCGGCTTCAACCAATATTTGTTCATTTTCAGGTTCCGGTTCTACGGCAAATACCTGCTTTTTTTCGGGCCATTTAAAGCTGGGATTAAACCGCCAGATAACATAGGCAAAAGCGATGACCAGCAGCAACACCGCTGTGCCAAACGTGCCGATCACCTTCACCAGCCAGGTGCTTAAGAAATCGCCCACTGCCCCGCCCCAGCTAAACCCGCTGCCGCTGAATACAAATGCCAGGCAAACACTCAGTACAAAAAGCCCCGATACCACATATTTCAGGTTCCGTCTTAATGAAAATATTTTTTCGCCAAACAACAAATTGATGCCTAAAACAAAAAAGAAGGTGCAAAGAAGAAATGAAGCAAGGCCAAACCCTTTGTATATAAAAAAGTGTGAGGTATAAGCACCTAAAACGCCCAGCAGGTTGGTAACATGCACATCATCGGTGCTAAATATCTTTATGCCACCGGCGCTGGCAATTTGCGATTGGTCAGTTTTCCAGGTAAATAAATAACTGGTAAATGCTACAAATAAAAAAAGTGAAAACAACAGGCTGGCTGTACCAGCAATTTTATAGGTCCTTTCGTCCTTTACTATTTCCTTCATTGTCACGTCCACAGGCTTGTCCGGCGTTAGTTTATCCGGGTTAGGCTTCGGCGGGGTCTTCGTCTTAATTCTATTTGCCATGGGTTGTTTTACGAGGCAAATATAAAAGAAATACGATGGTGCGGCCCACGGTTAAAAGTTTTGGGGATAGTTGATGCTTTTGAATAAAAATTTCCAGAACAGGGGCTTAAATGGTGATAACTTCTAATAATTTTTATGAAGAAGCTAACTTTTTGGCACGGTACCAGCAATCAAGGCTATCCCTTTTTTTAATAGCAGGGTTGTTTTGTACATTTGCCGCCACTTTATTATTCACCCACATCACCCAAATAAAGACAAAGGATACCTAAATATATGGAACTAAGCAAGAATTATCAGCCCCAGGCAACCGAAGATAAATGGAACCAGCATTGGCGTAACAGCGCTTATTTTACCAGCGTGCCCGACGACCGGCCCGCTTATACGGTGGTCATTCCGCCGCCCAATGTAACCGGTGTATTGCATATGGGCCATACATTAAACGAAACCGTTCAGGATATCCTGGTACGCAAAGCCCGTATGAGCGGCTTTAATGCCTGTTGGGTGCCGGGCAGCGACCATGCCAGCATTGCCACCGAAAGCAAAGTAGTGCAGATGTTGAAGGAACAGGGAATTGATAAAAACAGCCTGACCCGCGACGAATTTTTAAAATATGCCTTTGAATGGAAAGAAAAATACGGCGGCATCATTTACAACCAGATTGAAAAACTGGGCTGCAGCGTTGATTGGAACCGGGCAACTTTTACCATGGACGACCACTATTACAAAGCGGTGATAAAGGTGTTTGTGGATCTGTATAACAAAGGATTGATCTATCGCGGTGCGCGGATGATTAATTGGGATCCGGCTGCTAAAACCGCATTGAGCGATGAAGAAGTAGAATTTAGAGACCTGACCGGCACGTTATACTACCTTGAATATAAACTGGTAAATGAAAACGGAGAGCCAATCGAAGCTCCCCTTGAAGGTCGGGGGGGCATCATGATTGCTACCCAACGGCCCGAGACCATCATGGGCGATACTGCTATTTGCGTGCATCCCGCCGATGAACGTTATGCCCACCTGAAAGGAAAATTTGCTTTGGTGCCTTTGATCAACCGGCGCATCCCGATTATTTTCGACGAATATGTGGATGCCACATTTGGAACGGGAGCTTTAAAAGTTACCCCGGCGCACGACATCAACGATTACAACCTTGGATTAAAGCACAACCTTGAGGTGGTTGATACTTTAAATGCCGATGGCACGCTGAGCGAAGCCGCGCAGATCTATATAGGCGAAGACCGCTTTGCGGCAAGGAAAAAGATCGTTTCCGAATTAGACGAAAAAGGATTTTTATTAAAGAAAGAAGAGTACCAGACCCGCCTGGGTTATAGCCAGCGCAGCGGCGCGGTGGTGGAGCCTCGTATCTCTACCCAATGGTTTGTAAAAATGAAGGAAATGTCCGCCCCCGCATTAAAAGCGGTGGTTGATGGCGACATCAATATACACCCCGGCGATAAATTCATAGCCACCTACAAGTATTGGCTCGAAAACGTAAAAGACTGGTGTATAAGCCGCCAGTTATGGTGGGGCCAGCAAATACCGGCCTGGTACGACGATCAGGGCAATATGGTGGTGGCTGAAAATGAGTATGACGCTATTCAGCAAATGCAAAACACGCATGGCACCGTTAGCGCCCATGGCGGCAAGCTGGTACAGGATGAAGACGTGCTGGATACCTGGTTTTCGAGCTGGTTATGGCCAATGGAAGTTTTTAAAGGAATTTCAGAACCAGGCAATAAAGAGGCGGAATACTACTACCCTACCGCTGTTTTGGTAACCGGGCAAGACATCATATTTTTCTGGGTTGCAAGAATGATAATGGCGGGCATGCATTATAAAAATCTGAAGCCTTTCAGCGACGTGTATTTTACAGGAATGGTGCGGGATAAGCTGGGTAGAAAGATGAGCAAACAATTGGGGAACAGTCCTGACCTTTTGTTATTAATTGATAAATATGGCGCTGATGCGGTGCGGTTTGGTATCATGATCTCTTCGCCTGCAGGCAACGATTTGTTGTTTGACGAAGCCAGCCTGGAACAGGGCCGAAATTTCAATAACAAAATATGGAACGCCCTAAAGCTGGTAAAAATGTGGCAAGGCAGGGTATCGGACCATGCAGGCAAACATTCAACTCCGATAGAAGCGCCTGAGGTTACGACTGGTATTCTGTCATCGCCGGAAGCAATCAGCACTTTTGCCATCGACTGGTTTGAAAGCCGTTTAAACCTGGTACGAAAAGAAATGGAGACTACCTACAGCCAGTTCAGGCTGAGCGAAGGGTTGAAAACGCTTTATTCTCTTATTTGGGACGACTTCTGTAGCTGGTATCTCGAATGGATAAAACCAGGGTTTGAACAACCTATTGATGCGGAAGTTTATCAAAAGACCCTATCATTTTTTGAAGCGTTGATGCAAATGCTGCACCCGTTTTTGCCTTTTATTACCGAAGAGATCTACCATCTTTTAAAAGATAGAAGTGTGGAAGACGATTTGGCTATTAAACAATTTGAACCTTTAAAAGAAAGCAATCATCGAATTTTAGCAGAAGGCGAACTGCTAAAGAAGGTGATCTCCGCAATAAGGGATGCCCGCAATAAAAACCAGTTAAAACCTAAGGACCTTATCACGCTTTCTGTTTTGGCTGATGAGCGCGAAGCCTACGCCGATATAGAACTGATATTGGCAAAACAGGTGAATGCAGACAGGGTGATTTACATTAAATCTGCACCAGCAAATACGGTAGTCATTGCAGTTGAAAAAGATAAATTCTATTTTGAAAGCGGAAAAGAAATTGATTCAGAAGGCTTGAAGATGGAACTGCAAAAAGACCTGGAGCATCAGCAAAAGTTTTTGGAAAGCGTTAGCAAAAAACTAGGCAACGAACGGTTTGTGGTAAACGCAAGGCCTGAAGTGATTGAACTGGAAAAAAAGAAACAAGCCGATGCCGTAGTCAGAATTAAGACAATACAGGAAAGTTTGGCTGGCTTGTAATTTACATTGATTTTGGTTTTAACGGCAACGCCGCCAGGGCGCATTGTTCTATCTATATTGATTAGCAATATGAGTCAAGATTTTTCAGATAATGCCGGTCATACATTACGGCCGGCATCTTTAAATGATATACCTGTAATTCAGCAAATAACGCATGCTACCTGGCCTGTTGCTTATGGCGCTATTCTAATCAGCGAACAGCTGTCATATATGTTGAAACTGATTTACAGCACCGAAGCCTTACAAAAACAAATGAGCGAAAACCAGCAATTCTACCTGGCGATTCGCGAAAGTGAGCCTGTCGGTTTTGCATCCTTTTCGCAGACTGAACCAGGTATCTTTAAACTGCACAAACTTTATGTACTTCCCGGCAATCAAAAATCGGGTACGGGTAAATTCCTCATGCAATCTGTTGAAAGTATTATTAAAGGCAGGGGTGCAACAAAGCTTCAATTAAATGTGAACCGGCATAACAAGGCACTGATATTCTATCAAAAAAATGGATTTAGTATTTTAAAAGCCGAAGATATTGACATTGGAAGCGGCTATTTTATGAACGATTACATTCTGGAGAAACAACTTAATTGATATGGCTATTAATATTTAATTGGTTACAACTGGTTGCAGCCGGTATAAATTATTTATCATACGTCTATTTGGCAATGCCTTTTACTCTCTATAAAATCTCTTATCTTGAGCTTTCTAATATATTCTAAGAACCACCTTTTTAACCTAAACATTACCTATTAGCATTAAAGATTTACATGTTCAAAACAAAGCCATTATTCCTTTTTTTTGCTTGTTTGTTCGCCTTACAAAGTCTGTTTGCACAGGATAATTGTTTTACCTGCGATTATGATTCTTTATTAAAGCAGTTGCCACTAAAGCAAACTGATAAGCAGAAGGTTGTGTTGCTAAGTTTGCTGATAGATAAAACCGAGCTCGCCTTATTCGACAGAAATCTTCAGCTGATTGACCAGTTAAAAGAGGCCAACAGGTCGGCAGAACTTATCAATATTGAACCTTACGAAGTTTTACGCAAAGGATTGGTTTATTGGAAAAACGGCGAATTTTCGGAGGCGCTCCGGCAAATGAAAACTGCCATTGAACTGTTTGACAAAGAACATAAAATTATTTACGATCTCTTAAGTAATATCCGGGTCTTATTTGCATTGCTCGACCAGCAGGAAGAAAGACGAATCTATTATCAAAATAAATTAAGCTATTACCTGGCGTATGGCCCTTACCAAAACACCGCTTCGTGTTACCACGCCCTGGGCGGCTACTACCTGCTAAAAGCCGATTATAACCAGGCAATCACCCACTACCTGCACGCGGCAGAGATCTACCAAAAATTTCAACCTAATTATTATTACAACGAATTGATAGTAGTTGGAGGCTTGTATAATAAATGGGGAAACCTGGAAAAAGCCAAATATTACCTTCATGAAGCCTTGCCATTGTCAAAAGCCTATGGCGATAGTAGCACTGCCGCTTATGCACTGCTCGCTTTGTCAAACATCAGCATTAAAAATAA